>DASQYF010000082.1:0-7539 GCA_035639375.1 Nitrososphaeraceae archaeon | reverse complement strand
AGGGATTATCGCTCATCTTGCTACCGAACAAAGTCCAGAATTGCGTACTAGAACCTCAATTGCTCATGCTATAGCCAAGAAGCATGGTATTCTATGGCAGAACATCTATTCAGGAATTTTTAGAGACCTTGATGAGGTGCTAATTCCCTCAGGAGTTGTGAAAGAAGGAGGAAGGCTGCCGTTAAGACGCGGTCCCAAAGCTCTTCAGCTCGAAGGTGTTCCTTTCTATGAATTGACAGAGACAGGATTACTAGTTGCTTCATCGATAGAAGAGATCGGTGACAATAGAATGAAAATGCTGGAGAGGTATATTACATCCATTCCATCTGTGGCGCAAAGCGACAATATAATGCGTGAAGGAATATTGCTGTTGATAAGGATGGCTCCTTCTTTTGCATCGAAAATAATAAGTGAATATATCTATGCTTACAGTACTGGCTTAATTGATAAGATAACACCACTGGATAGTAAAAAGTTGCAATCAGTGATTTCAAAGCAGATAATGATGGAAAGAGAACTCATTGAAGCCATTATTGGATTACAGCCAGATCAAAAAGAACTTGTCAGAAGCTTTTTCAAAGTAATTAGTTAGCACTTATAATTAATTTGGATCTGCGAAGTGCATTGAAACACTTCCTGAGTGTATATTTGCAGTTCTAAGGAAATCATTGTAAAATTTATACCGGATAATTGAATTCTGAAAAATTCAGGTAATGTGTTTATTATAACATATATTATATCTATAAAGATCATGCATATATTAATATCTTATAAAATTATCGATTTGTCATTAGTTGTTGTTAATTATTAATTTAATAAACATGAATCTATTAAATTCGGTATATAGCCTCCTTAATGTCTCCTCGATTTTATCAGAGTTAATATAGAAAGGACAATATCTAGGGCTACCAAATCAATTCTGTTAGTCATGTACAATTAGTAATCATTTCTGTTTTTCTATATAATAGATATCTGTCATCTTAAGATCTTCAGCTGCTTCTACATTATCATGGATAGTTCTTGCTTGTTGAACTAACTGAGTAGTTTCTTCATATCTTGGGCTAAAATGAGTAAGAACTAATTTCTTAACACCAGATGCTTTTGCAAGTTGTGCAGCTTCTGTAGCTGTGGAGTGGAAACTTTCGAGAGCCTTACAATGTTTTTCATCGCTGTATGTAGATTCAAAAACCAATACATCACAGTCCTTAAAAAAATTTTGCAACCTTGATGTGGGCCTTGTATCACCAGATATTCCTACTTTTCTTCCGGGACGGACAGGACCCATTATTTGGCTCGATTTAATAATCTTACCTTGGTATATGATGTCCTGACCATATTGCAATTCATGATATAGTTTGCCTTCCGGAATTCCTAAGCGTTTAGCTTCCTCAATATTAAATGTTCCTGGTCTTTCAAATTCTGTGAGACAATATGAATATGAAGGTATTGAATGACATGCGTTACAGCTACTAATTTGATAATCATTCTCTTTTGTAATGATGCCCTCACTATTGATTAAATGAACAGTAATATTAAAACTCAATCCAAAATTCATAATACGCATATTCTCTTTAAGAAACTCGAGTAACCTTAAAGGACCATAGATATCGAGCATTCTTTCTCTTCCTTGCAAAGACATGGTTTGTAAGAGGCCAAGAAGCCCAACACAGTGATCAGCATGCATATGAGTAATAAAAATTTTCATTTTTTTATTCATACCTATGCCAGCCTTTATAAAATTCCGTTGCATACCCTCACCAGCATCAAATAACAGCAATTCATTACCTCTAAGTAATACTATAGAGGAAAGTCCACGTTTTGATGTAGGTACAGCAGCAGATGTTCCTAGAAATATTAATCTCATATTCACCATGTCATAATGTCACAATACGAATCAGATTCTTCTATACGGACTTTTTTTTGTTTTGCCATATTATATCAATTCTATTTCTTATTGATATGCTCACTATCTTAAAACCTAATGCTAGAGTACTATAGTATTCAGATAATTAATTTTCACTTAGCTTTCTAAATAAGCTTTTCCTGCCAATATGTATACATCATATGTATTGGTTGGTAGTGCTATCTTAAAGTTATTGTACTAATAGTTCAACTAATCTTTTCTACTTATGAGTTTATAGCCATAAAGTGGTGATTTTCGATGCTGCTGCTATAATTCTATTAGAATACAGACGTAAAATTTTGGATCCTTCTATCATCTTATTTTTCATCGCATAGGAGGAATTGGTTCATTATCATTTTGTTGCTAGCTAGAATAACAAATCTTCTATTGGACCTGTTGTGTAATTGCTCAAAGTTATAAAAATAAAATCCGTCACGATATTATGAACAAGACTATTATGGAAATATAAAAGTATTTGTTTTCTTCAACATCTTCTACTAATTACCTATTCTTTATATTATAAAAATATGTTAAACGTTATGATGACAAGAAATTGTTAGGCATTAACTTAAGTAAATTGTTATTTTTTTATTATCCTACTTCAGTGTGATCGGAATGAGGATGAGAAACATGATAAGATTCTGATAATTTTTGATAACTTCAGGATATGTATTAACAGGAAATTAAATTATGCGTCAAGTTATGAACGAAGACATGCCGAAATGATGGGGCTTATGTCAACTTTAGCATAACGGCTGGGTATGGAATTTGTAGAAATTATTTCTTGTACACCTGCCGCTCTTATTTTTTCTGCAGCATCTTCAACCAATAAGGCATGAACGCACATTGCATATATCTTATCAGCTTTATTCTTCTTTAAAATTTGACACGCTTTTACTATGCTTCCACCACTAGATATTATATCATCTACCAGAACAACATCTCTATGTGCAATATTGCATTCTAATTTATCATCAAAAAATATCTCTCCTGAGTTACGGTCGCGCCATTTTTTTAGAGCTATAGTATCAGAGCCCAGAATTTTTGCAAATTCGTAGGCTCGTTCTATTCCTCCTGCATCTGGTGATACAACAACAGTTCTATTAAGTTTTATATTATTGGCTGCATGATTTGCTAGAAGGGGAATTGAAGAAATGTTTTGGACATCTATCCTGAAATATGATAATGCCAGTGAACTATGAATATCTATTGTTATCAATCGTTTATTTCCAGCAGTCTCTAGTAGTTTTGCAATCAACTCTATGCTAATAACTTCTCCATCCTGAAACACCCTATCTTGGCGCGCATATGCCATATATGGAATGACAGTACAAATATCCGCTGCGAGGTCATCTTTACACTTTTTTATCATCATTAGTGTTTGCAAAAGATGACGATCGGCAGGTGGGTATGTAGACTGCACTATCACACAGTTTTTTTTTTTAACATCGCCCATCTTTATTCTACTTTCGCTATCTGTAAATATGCGAACATCAACAGGGATCAGTTCTGCCCGCAAATCTTGAGCAATTTTTGCAGCGAGATTTGGTGACGATGGCCCAGCAATTACTGAGAGTTCTTTTTGCAAGATGTTAACAGATCATAGAACAATTTCGTTCTTAAAAACATTAATATAATTACTCCATAAATAAGAATATGAGTATTGCATATTATTCTACCACTAAGAATTTCTCAATACTCTATATAATTCATATTTTACACAATTTTCATATAATTAAATCTATTTTATTTGTACATATAGGCCGCAATATCTCATTTTTTAATTCAAGATAGAATAAATTAAGTATAAGATAATATGTTTATATTCTAATTAATGTCATTGTACTTATTATAATTTTATAATGGCTATGATCTGGTGACTGCTAGTCTTTTCTAATTCAAATCTGATAGCTCTTGAAACTTGTTCAGGTGCAGCTAGACTAGAAAAGTCTACAATTTTGATGCCATCAAGAATGTGCACCTGTGGAGCAAGATCATTAGAATTGGATTTCCCATTTGGATTTAGAAGTAAGAAATCTATTTTATGTGCAACTTCCTTAGGATCTCCGTTAATTATTTCTGCGTTTTCGACAAATAGTCTTACAACACCGAACTTATCCAATACCAATACTGGCCGTTTTTTTGATTTCAGAAAGAATTTTTTCTTGTATATCTCACAGGCAAATACGTGATAGTTTGCCATCTCAAAAATATAAGGCACTCCTTCACTAATTCCAAATAACTTACATGCCATTCTCCTTGCTTCTTCATAATTGATTTTCTTGGCGTTTGTATTGCCTATATCTAGATTAACGTTGCCTACAGCTGTTACACGGAGTAACGATCTCTCACTGATGTAGACGGACTGGAGAATAAGTGATTCTGGAGTAGCACCACGGTTAAGAGCAATTTGTTTTACTTCTTCGATTAATGAAGATGCATCATCAGGCTTTGGATTAGTGATTGTCTTCTCACGCTCTTCATGTATCATTGCTGCCGCAACACCAATAGAAGATACCACTTCTGAATGCTCAGAAATCGTGTACTCGATATGTAATTTCTGCGACAGATAAGGAACTAATACTGATGCTCCACCACCACCTCCAATAATTACAATATTGTCATTCTTCAACTTGTACTCTCTTAGCATTGGTTCTAGGATATCTAGTATCTTTTTGGCCGATATTTCCAGAATAGATTTCGCTGCTTCTTGGGTGGTGACTCCGATCCTTTGAGCCAAAATCGATAGTGCAAGTTTTGCTGTCTCCTGATTTGAATGAGCATAATCAAATTCTGGAATTAATCCTAATGCATTGGCAGCACATGTATTTGTTAGCGCGAAGCGTTTACCACCGCCTGTCTCTATAGCAACATAATCCAAAGGATCACCATCCTTTGGTCTAAAGGTAACTATTTGACCTCCTTCCAATTCCTCAATATCAGCGAAGCATGAGTATGGTAGACCTGCGATATGTGCAGACCTTGGACCAACATCTGTTATTTTTTTACCTGACCATCTTACAAGAGACCCTCCTGCAATACCCACAACCCGAACATCTAATGATCGGATGCAGGTTGAATGTTGCATTATAGTTACATATCTGATCTCTGGTTTGCCGTCCTTTATGATACAGACCTTCGTTGATGTCCCGCCAATCTCCATAAAAACTCCATTTAATAGACGAAAATATAGTAAGGCACCTGCAACGCTAGCAGCAGGACCTGATAGAACTGTTATTATGGGCCTACTTTGGAAGGTCTTCATGTCTGTGACTCCTCCGTCACCTTTCATGATCATGATTGGAGCAGCAATCTGTTCTTTCTTGATAGCCGATTCAACAAATTCGGCAGTGCTTATCGCCTTGGGAAGAATACCCGCATTAATAGCGGCTGTTAGAGTGCGAACCTCAAGACCATATAAGCCTGTTAATTCGTGACCAGCCGTAGCAGGTATGTCTGATTTTTTCATTACAAATTCTTCATTACTTGGATCATCTACACCGTACGCTTCACTTACTATCAATACCTCCGCACCTTCTCTTTTCAGTTCGGAAATTACAGAAAGAACTTCTTGATCTTGCAAATACTTGGATGTATCTAAAAAACGATAACACGTTCTCAGATACTTACTTGGTGCCAGCTCTATATCCTTGATGTTCGTGCGTCTAATTATACTGGATTTTTCCATGGCAACACCCATGCCAATAATCCCAACTTTTGCAGTATCTCCTTCAAGTAACGCGTTGACTGCTTGGGTTGTACTATGACAGATCAATTCAATGTTAGAACGCTGGATATTGTACTTTTGCATTAATTCTGTTAGCGCTATTACTATCCCAGTGGCGACACCTTCTCTGGAAGAATGAGTTGTGAGAACCGTAGCTTTACCTACGATCTTTCCGTCAGCTATATTAATGGCAACAGCTTTAGTGAACGTTCCTCCTACGTCGATTCCAATTCTAATTCTTTTAGCCATCTATGAAAACCACTTAGGAATGCCTAATTCTTATTTCTGTTGTGCATTATTTAAATGGTATCAGAGCTCTATGTGTGATATTAAGATTTAATACTTTATTTAATTCTGCAATCTTCTCAAAACGTAAGAAATACCTCTTCTACAGGTTCTCTTATTCCCATAGGCCTTATTATTTGTTCAAATTGTCTCTTTCTATCAGATACAAGTATTTGCAGTTTACTGTTACCCGTTTTCTTTAACATTCTATTAAAAGATAAATACTTCTTGACTTCCTTTGCTACTATTTTCGCAGAATCTATAAATTTTATAGTAGGAAGAAGAGAATTGAGATAAGGTCTTACAAAAGGAAGATGCGTACTGGATAGGGTAATCACATCTATTTCTTTATCTACTTCATAGCCTAATGCCTTGATTATTGTATTAAATGTTCTACGCTCGTTATAAATGTGAGTTCCACTCTCAATTAATTCTATTATAGAGGAAGCATCAAACTTCGTGACAAGGATCTTCTGCGGTACTTCTCTTCGAATCTGATTCTCGAGTTCGTTACTGATAATTGCCTGTTTGGTAGCCATTATTCCAATATGCTTCTTCTTTGTTAACCGACACGCTTCTTTTAGAGGTGGTCTAACTCCTATTAAAGGCATATTTACCAACCTCCTGATTTCATCTAATATTGATATAGAAGGAGTATTTGAAGCAATTACAATTAGTTTCGGCTTATATCGTTCCAGATAATTTACAGTGTTTAATATAATACCGCGTAAGTGCGCCGGAGATTTATTTCCATAAGGAAAGTGTGTCTTGTCAGCTAAATATAATAAATTCTCATGTGGTATTTCTTTTTTTAACTCTTGTATAATCGATAACGACCCTACACCAGAATCAAATATAGCTATGGGATTATTTATCAATATATATAATTTTTCATCATGAAGTATAAATGTAGTTATCTTATCATAATATCTCAAGGAATATTGTTAAATTACTGGCAACCAAATATATCGGTTCCATTAACGCTAAGCATGAGTGGATAACATCAAATCTGTCCATTATTAGATCCGAATTATTACTGTCTTTCTAACAATAACATATTATCTCTATTACGATAATTAACAACAGATTACTTTGTATTTTATCAAACTAACTTTGATATATTTCGTTAGGACAACATTTTTTATTGTTAAATATTATAATGTTTTCTATGTTATGTAAATAATTCGATATATAAATATACATACATACATACATACATACACAAAAAATCTAAATTAGGAACTGATATTACTGCCAGCTTGTTCTTTTAGATGGGACAAAGTATTTCTCTACCTCATCTAATCTTTCTATAGATCCTTCATTTTTTCGAAGGCTAGAAAAAGACGAATGGTTTCGAATTTTTTGTAAAAGCGAAAGAACTTCTTCATACGAAACTCCATGCTTGATATCATAGTCAATGCTTCTACAAGTATTTGTTATCTTGCCGTATCTTTTGTGTTGCCTCTTCTCCCATGCAGAAGCATTCTCTGATAATCCTCTTACGTACTTTACAATTATTTTCTCCATGTGTTCAACATGCCATTCCCTCATCGGAAAACTGTTTTGTGTCAAAAATAGCACCTAATATATACATACACTAGACTAGCATATAAGATAACGTAAA
>DASQYF010000081.1:0-2066 GCA_035639375.1 Nitrososphaeraceae archaeon | reverse complement strand
CTGGACAGTAGTCATAATGCAGGTGTTCGCTATGTTTTTGGCACAGTTTTAAGGTTAAGAAGAGACATATGGGAAAGAATGAAAATTATCCTAAAACTACTCAATATAGCAGATGGATTTCATGAATACAAGAGAATATTTGAATTTGACGAACCAATCACTCAAGACCATAATATTGCAGCAAACCCGTCTTACTCCAGTAAGATAATTGAAAATCTAAGGGAAGGAGCATTGCATAGAGGAATGACCTTTGACTTTCCTGATTTCATTGGAAGTAAGTGCCTGGAAACAAATAAAGCATTTGATAATACAAATCAACTTACACTAATGAGTTATATGTAAACCAGTTTGAAGAATTATGAAATCTGCTAATGAATTTCTCAATAAACTAAGCGCGGAACTTATAACTAATCCTATTATACAAGCATCATCATGCGACTAGAAGATTATCATAGATCAATATAGATATTTGCTAAATTGTTGCGATAGATATCAACAGTAGATTTACAACAAAATTAGCTATATAGTATGAGAATCCTAAAAGTTATTTTTCGCTCAAGAATAATCTTTTTGTCCTTCTTTATTAAAGAGTATTTTAGATTTATAATGCTACAGCTTTCGATATTATATTATTGATTAGATACGATATATCGACAATACTAGATTCAAATTTGTACATAGTCACACTGTTGCAGCCTATGAATAATCTTGTTTTCATATTCTAAAAGAATATGTTTTAGCATATTCCTGTGTAGATAAATGAATGTGCATGAAATTTGAAGGAAATTGTTATTAGCATAGTAGTAGTTAATAGATCAAAATGGCACAACCATCCGATGCAAGTTTTGCAAAGGGAATTATTGCAATAGCAGGACTTAATCTTGCATTATCTTATGAAAATGCAGCCGTTGATAGACTAGAAAAGAGATTATCTGAATGTATTATACCTGAAGTAAAAGAGAAAATAAAACATCATCTTTTACAGACTAAAGAGCAGCAGGCTCATCTACAAGAAAGAATAAGGGCTCTTGGAGGAGAGATTACACCTGAAAAGGGTCATTTACCTGTACCAGAACCGCCCCAATCACTAAAGGCTCTGATCGAAAGTCATAGTACTGATAGAGAAAGAGAAGTTTGGGAGTCACTAAATGATTTGATAGTTGAGAGAGCAGAAGCTATTATGTATCGTGGTGGTATCCAAGCTCTTGAATTACTGAAATCAGACAAGAAAACTATCAAAACCTTAGAGAAAATACTTAAAGAGGAACAGGCATTTGGGGACTGGCTAGAGAAGAATAATCCAAAGATAGCAAAACGTTTAATGACAAAGCAGCTAGTAGATGAAAAGAAGCGAAAAAAGAAAAAAGCAGAAGATAAAGCCGAAGTACATGAATCAGTACCAGCCTAATAAATATAAAATCAAATGTTGAAAATATGAAAGTATTAGAAAAGATTAATAATTAGACTTGTTAGGCTGTTACCAATAATTTCTTAGAGAAGAGAAGCTATTATGATATCTACTGGATGTATCTCGAAGCATGTTATTATCAATCTGATGTTCTTGTTTTGACAAATTTCTTATTATATTTGGACTTTTTTGTAGATTGGAATTTCTTTTTTGACTCCTCGTTCTCATCGTCAGTGCTTGTGCTTGATTGTATTTCAGCAGCTGGAATTTCTGTGGAGCTTTCAATATGTTGAGAAGACTTTTGAATAACTCCTGTCTGTTCTCTAGGTTCATCATCCATTATAAGAGGTTCTTCTTCTTTTGATTGCTCTTGATTAACCATTTCTGCTGGTAATTGTGGTGGTTGTTGTTGCTGCTGTCCTTGAAGTTGGGGTATTTCAACATTTTTTGGAAGCTTATCTATATCTTCTGATCCTATCGCTACTACTGGCTTCCGTACAGAAGCTTTTAATCTAGTAGCTAGATCTTTTCTAGCTACTATTAGTTCACGCTGTTGGTCTATTAACTTAAGAAATCCTATATAGATTTGTTCTTGTTCTGCATATGTCCTCGTTCTAATCTCAGATAGAACATCTTCAAATGAATTTGTAAATTGTGT
>DASQYF010000080.1:0-3380 GCA_035639375.1 Nitrososphaeraceae archaeon | reverse complement strand
TCACACAAGATACTGATCCAACGAACAAAAATAATTCAACATATTTTTACCATTTATGGTAACTCTATTATCATAATGGTATATTATCTTTAGCGTTGTCTTTGCTAAGAGTTCACCAAGTTCTTTAAACGCAAAGAGTCTAGAAGCAGAAAGTAGGAGTACAAAAGATCTTGAAGTAAAGTTGACTCAGAAAACGAATATTATCGACATTAATGAACAAAACAAATCCAAATATAGCATCTGTGAAGTTATTATTGCGATATTCTGAAGTTTATTTTTATGTTGAAATAACCAAGAAAGAAAATGAAACATTGAAAGATAAAAATTCGTTGAATGTTGTATAAACTAATTTTTAATTTCTATCGAGATATATTCTCAATATCTCTCATATCTATAGGATCTGTCTAATTCAATTCAATCCTTCGATTATTATGAACTATTATCTTATATATCTATCCAGAGTAATAAATTTATAATTATATTATTTCAAGAAAGGATACACACAAATGGCTGATAAAATCAAATGTTCACATATTCTCGTTAAGAAGCAAAGTGAAGCTATTGCAATCCTTGAACGATTAAAGAAAGGAGAAAGTTTTGCAAATTTGGCTAAGCAGCTTTCTATTGACAAAGGTAGTGGAAGAAAAGGAGGGGATTTAGGTTTTTTTGGAAGAGGCATGATGGTAAAACCATTTGAAGAGGCTGCATTTAAGCTTGAAAAAGGACAAATATCAGAGCCGGTGAAAACTGATTTCGGGTATCACATAATTAAGAGGGCAGGATAAGCATGTAATTTGATATTATTTTATTCTTTTTTTAAGGCACAATTCATTCAGTTGTTCATATCCAATACAATTGCATCTGCTTTCTTCGTTTATTTAATAATTGCTTTTTATAAACTAGTTTGCCTCGTGTTATCTTCCCATAATATGATCATTCTTAAAATAAATATCTATTAATTTCCCGATGAATGTTATCCTTTTTGATTTCTTCTAACCTATTGCAATCACGTAACTTTGACTATTTTCCTCTGAATTAATATAACTAATAATATCTCTAAATAGTATCGTCATGGCAATGTTTAGCGCAGAAATATTGTCTGTTGGAAATGAATTGCTTTCAGGTATAACTATCAATACCAATGCGCATTGGATTTCAAAAAAAATTACAGAAGCAGGTGGTTTTGTAAAAAGGATAACCGTCATAAGAGATGATATTAATGAGATATCTTTGGCAGTAAAGGAATCACTTGCAAGAAAACCAAATTGGCTGCTTATTTCTGGTGGTCTGGGTCCTACTTATGATGATAAAACCCTTCAAGGTGTTGGATTTGGTTTAGGCGTGGAACTTGTACTCGATAATACAGCAGTAGAGATGTTGAGAAAAAGTTATGCACAACGTTCGGTAAATTATGAATTAAATGAAATTCGATTAAAGATGGCAAGGATACCAATGGGATCAATTCCAATTCAAAACCCTGTTGGCAATGCACCATCTGTGCTAATAGATACTGGTGAAACAAAGATTGTTTGTCTGCCTGGAGTACCTAAAGAAATGGAAGCAATATTTTTAGAAAATATACTTCCGCAAATAAAGAAAATTATTGGTAATTTCCATACTTCTGAATCCAGTTATGAAATAAGTGGTGTTAGTGAAGCAATGCTTGCTCCAACTCTTTCTAAGATAGTTGAAACAAATCCTCCTGATTTGATTTATCTGAAAACACATCCTCAAGGATATACTAGCGATAATATACCAAGGTTACGTGTCCAAATTCTTTCAAAAGGAAAGGATAAATCTGAAGTTGAAAAGAGGTATAAGACTATCTCAAATATGCTCGTTGAAGAAATACATAGGTTAGGAGGAAAGATACTCTGAAGTTAATAGCCTATCCGTATAGATTATAGATCAGATCGTTATGCTGACAAATATCTTAAGTAGACCACAGATATCAATTTAGAGCAGCAGAGACCTTTTTAATTTGAATAATGGCAATATCAGCAACACTGTAAGAAACCCGCCTAACAACCAAGCTGCAGAGTATCCATATTGATTTACGATAAATGAAAATACTGTCGGAACCCAAAAGGCATTAAATAATGAGATGCCATTGACAAAACTGACGGCAAGTGTCTCATACTCCGTTTGAGGTCCTTTTACTTGTTTTGCTTTCGTATAGACTATAACGAAACCTCCAGCCAAGAAAAAACCTGCTATAATAGTCGAAAGTATAATAATATAGAATATATTTGCTGCAATCATTGCCATACTTGATGAAATTACGATCCCAGAAATGATTAACAGCTGCCTAGCATCCCTAATTCTATCATAGATTCTTCCAAATAACGGAGAAAATAGAAGGGCAATTATCAAATTAAAACTTCCTACAAATCCAGCCATTATAGGGTCTATATTCAGATAATCTGTAAGATAAAAGACAATAAATGTCAAGGTTAGATTGGATCCTATTTGAAAACCAAGTAGTGCCAATCCAAGTACGATGAGAGAGTTGTTGAATAATATCTGACGTAGATCAGATATTTTGATTCCAAAATCTGTCTGTATTTTTTCTCTTAGCAATACAATCGCTAAAAAGAAACCAGTTATTAGTCCTAACAATCCACTTACCATCAAGCTTATTCTCCAACCCGTAACTTCTGCTAATATGATCCATCCGAAAATACCGATAATTCCACCTAGAGCATGTGCTGAATTGAGTAAGCCTACTCCTAATCCTTCGGATCCTTTCGCTAAATAGTTTGAAATTAAAATAACGCTAGGACCAAAGAAGCATGCCATTCCTAAACCGACTATAAACCTCAATATTATCATGTGATATAATTCAGTAGATAACCCAGAAAGAAATGCTGCAGAGGAGCTAATCAAAATTCCATAAATGGCAATCTTTCTTGGTCCATACTTTGCGGCAAGGATTCCTGCTGGTACCTGAAATATGCCAATGCCTATGAGAAAGCCCGATGTAATCAATCCTAGCATAGAGATATCCTGTTTGAAATCCACAGCTATGAGATAAAAGATGGAAGCTATATTGAACCAATTTATAGAGTACAATAATCTGGCAAGTATAATGGAAGAGACTGCGGGACGATTGATTACTATGACCATCTGTATGCCCATACTGTTGAGTAAGGGATATTTGAGTCCACCATATACTACTGTTCACTGGTGCGACAGTTCTTTTCTCTTCTACTACTCAAACGTATGCTCAGAAAGACAACTGTGACCCTTCATATCCAGATGTATCTATACCGCCTCCTCCACCGGACTTGGATTGTAGTGATATTGCAGACAAAGATTTTACACTTTTACAACCTGAACCGCATGGATTCGACCGTGAAGGAGACGGCACAGGTTGCGAA
>DASQYF010000079.1:0-2976 GCA_035639375.1 Nitrososphaeraceae archaeon | reverse complement strand
TTGGAGATGGATCATGTGTCATGATTATTTCCCAGGTGCAAAAGATTACACCAAGAAAGGCTTAAATCTATTTACTCATTCTTTTGTTATTTCAGATAAAGTGAAATGATTTCAGGCAAAAATATTTCAGAGAAATCAGTCATCATAGGTTTACTTGCAATAATAGCTGCAGCAATATTGCTTACTGCCGGTCTGAATAACAGCGCTTTGAATAGCAACAGCAATCAAGCGATAGCGCAGAAGCAGCAACAACAAAAATTGCAAACCAATGATACTATAAGAGTAGAAGCAGGAGGAGGAAACTCAACTGCTCCGTTAACTGTATATGTACCTCAGAATATAGAAATCAAGGCAGGACAGACTATAAACTGGTATAATCCAACACCTGTTGGAGAGCCTCATTCTGTGACCTTTCTGAAAGATGGCAGATTTTTCCCTCCATTTGCTGCCCCATTTGCTGTTCCAAATTCAACAGAGTTCAAGGCTCTAATTCCTAGTCCTAACTTAGAGCCTCTTATTGTACCTAATCCTCCAGGAACAGAACTAACAACAACAAAAACAACAACTAAAGCTGTAATAATAGATAATGCAAGAGCATATAATCCAACAATAATAGATTCAACAGGTAAAAATGTCACATATCTAAGTCTAAATGCAAATTATACAATGGATGGCACTGAAAGCTATGTTAATTCAGGTTGGTTATGGCCTCAAGGACAAATACCGCAAGGAGCTCCACCTATAACTACATTTACTGTAACATTTGAAAACCCTGGAATATACGATTATTTATGTACAGTACATCCATGGATGACTGGGAGTGTAGTAGTCAAATAATAGTAGTACTTGGTGACAACAGCAGCAATAGAGAAATTCAAAAAGTTTGTACGTTCTATTTTTTATTTGTTATTAATTTCTCTATTAAATTACTTTATGTGTTCTTTATCATATGTTGTTATTATTTCCATTGCCATTATCTATTACAAAATTTCCCATCGCATCCCCTTTAAAGATACTCATTATATTGTCAAAAAAACCAACTTCCCCGTATTGGACTGTGATGATTGAACTAACTTTTCTAAGTCTTTGAATGTCACACTATTTACTAATATTCCATACAGTGTGGATGCATGCGGAATAGTGCGGGGAATTTCCGCAGAATGTGGTGAAAAATCTGAAATTTTCTAATAACATCACTATTGTGCGTGGAGAAACATGTGGAAGGAACCATTGATATGATTTACTAAATGGCATCGAATGAAATCAGATTATTCAAGTGAACAGAGCCGCTAATACAATACACAACCTTATATCTGACTACTCTAATAAAAACACCCTGTACATTATGAAAGAAGATTTATTGCATCCACACCAAACAGGAGTAACAGTTAGAAACACATTTCCTGAAGATATTATGAAAATAGTTGATTTACAAAAAGAATCATTTCCATATCTTGCACGCTATGGAAATATATGGCATCCAGAAGAGCTAGAAAGTCATCTCCGTATTTTTCCAGAAGGACAATTCGTTGCTGTCGAACCAGATGGCACAGTTGTTGGTTCTGCAAGCACTCTTATAGTTTCACTTAATCCTGAATATGCAGAACACAGCTGGAAAGAGATTACTGCTAATGGTATGTTTACAAATCATAATCCTCATGGCGATAGTCTTTATGGTGCAGATATCTCTACACACCCAAAATATAGACATGAGGGCATAGGAAGTATGCTTTATGATATACGCAAGGAATTAGTCATTAGATTGAATTTAAGAAGTATAATAGGAGGAGGAAGATTATTCAATTATTGTGAATATGCAGACATCTTGTCTGCATCAGAATATGCTCAGAAAGTAATTAGAGGAGAATTCAGAGATCCTGTTCTCTCATTTGAGTTAGATAATGGATTTAAATTTATAAAGATACTTCCTAACTACTTAGATGATGTTCGCTCTCTGAATTATGCTAGTTTTATAGAATGGTTAAATCCAGAATATAACCGACGCCAATAATTAAGTTACAAAATATCATTTCATAATATTTTACCAGACTGGCATATGCGCACCAAGGGGAACTACTACCACTATATCCAGGAGGGCCATTTTGATTTTCTCCTGGCCTTCCTCATATCTGCGGCATACATGCAATGCGCTCCTTCATAATATTGTTATACTATTATTTCAACTCACGCTCTATGCTTAAGAAATTTCCTGTCTCATCTACTTCAACCTTAAAGAATGATAAATATTGTTAAGAAAGGCCAACCTGCCACCAGAGTCTGTGCTCCACACCGCAGAGCCGAGGAATACTGGTTTACCTTCCTCAGTAACCGTTCCTACTGCCAAGAAAGTATAATTTGCTTTTTCATTACCATCCTTGGTGGTTATTACTCCTTGTCCTTGAGCAGATGTTACATTATTAGCTTTAGAGACACCAATAAAATCTCCTTTATTTGTTACTTCTATGTTGCCTTTCATTGTTCCTTCGGCTGAATAAGTTGCCTGTGATTTGTTGCCACCAATTTCTGTCTGGTTTGTAATCTTTCCCTTTTCTTCATAAAATGGCTCTTCTAATTCATATTTCATGCTCACTGTCAGATGTTGGAAACATATAAGAAATGCTCTCTTCCAGTACATATCTCTCTGGTCTTGGATGGCCTCGTTGTAAATAGGAACATTGAATATGAGTCTGTTGACGATTCTTCTATTCCTCCTCTTACTTCTAACACACTTATTTTTTCTCTCCTTTTTATTCGCATGGAATCCTAATAAAGGAGTGATATCACAACGGGTTCGATGGGATGCGATACACTAGTGTATGTAATCCATTTGTTCATGTAAAATATAGAGTAGTTATTTAATTTTTATCTGCATAAACCATAATATACAAAACTGCTATATCGTATTTTGTCCTGAAGAAGATAATTAAAGGATATGGTAAAAATTAGTATTCAAGCAGCTCATGAACAGGTAAACCC
>DASQYF010000078.1:0-2891 GCA_035639375.1 Nitrososphaeraceae archaeon | reverse complement strand
ATCGCAACTTTAAGCCCATGTTGGGTTGCAGCAGCATTAGCAACATCAAGTCCGGATCCACTTCCAATAACGATAAGATCAAATTTCTCTTGCAATTCGACTATTATTTAGTTATCTTATTTCAGATAAGGATTTATCTTCACCGCCGGTTGCTTTCACTCAAAGGAACTTTCTTTTTCTTGTTACCGCATCTAATTATTTTCATAGAAATGATGGGATTAGATTTATTTGAACTTATAATGCAACAATCAATATATATATACGCCCTAGTGAGAATAAGCGAAAACAAAAGTTAGGATGGAAAATATAGGAACCAATATATGTTTTATTAATGCCTTGATTGTCGCTCTCATAAA
Source organism: Nitrososphaeraceae archaeon (assembly GCA_035639375.1). Taxonomy (GTDB): domain Archaea; phylum Thermoproteota; class Nitrososphaeria; order Nitrososphaerales; family Nitrososphaeraceae; genus JAJNBK01. The sequence goes on along the minus strand of DASQYF010000078.1, from coordinate 2,535 downwards.
TATTATATATTGAGAAAATTATCTTGACTCATAGCACTCTTAATAGCAAAAAGTCAGATCGCAGTAGAAATTGAAGTTCTAAAAGGAATTTAAATTGTGGTACAAAAATAAATAAAGTTATGGAAGACAGATAGATGATAATGTTGACATGGAATATGAATAACAAATTGTACAATAGATCTACTCTTGCTTCTATTGAAATAGCTGCAAGGTTCTGCTGATTACGTGCCAAAGTGTTTTAAGCTCTCTGGATATAGAGTGGAGGTCAAACGTTTACCTTAACACTCTTTAAAATTATGTATGGTCTGCTTTTTTGATTCATATACTAAGGATTTATTCTCTTGTATAGCATTACGAACCGAGTAAAATGTCCCGATTTTATTAAGATCTATTATTCTTATAAAAAAGGCTTTTTATCAGATATTCAACATTTGATTTTGGATTCTTCATATCCACCATAGCTTTGCTAAACACTTCGTTTAACAAATGCCATAAAGGCATTATCTTCATTGAGGAGAGATCAACTAATTCTAAGAAGAAAACACCGTTAGCACATCTTGATTGTGCTTGAGCATATAAAAACAGCCATAGATATCGTATTGTTGTCAAAATAACTACAGGTGTCAGTAAATAATAAAAGCTCCTTCACTTTGTGGATAGCCTTACTATCAAGCAAGTCTTGTCATTCCAGCCGTCGTCGTATTTGTCATTACCTTAGAGATGCGACCTTTGATATTCCAGACGTTTTATTCTTCTGGGCTTTTCCATTATTTCTAGCATACGATAAGTTCAATTATCATCTATTGCAATTAGATCAAAATTGGGAAATTCTGATACAGCAAAGATAGTAAATGTTTTTCAATGTTTTTCCTGTTCATTTCATAAGGCGATTATAACAATAACAATTCGACAAAGAGACAGTAGCATTATCATAGTAGTAATAGCAGTTCCTATCATTTGATCGTAAACACAGTTAACTGGTGTAGACAAAAGATTTTAGCGGCCATTCAAAAAGTTACACTCATAGAACATTTGTTGTCAAAAGATTAGGGGCAAAAGGAAGAGTAAGAATAAGTATAATGACAATGTTGATCTCTAATAGCATTATAATAAAACCATTTCATCTCGCGATTTTATTGCTGCTATTATAAAAAAGCAAAGAGAAAGCAGTTTAATATTCATAATCAATTACTGTTAGGTTAAGGATTCACACTAGCAGCAGTAATAATTTCTCTAGTTATGGAATATAATGGCATATATGGATATATATCAAAATCCAATATAATTTTACTAGCTATATACTATTACAAGTTTAGTCTTCTAATCTTATCAATTGTTCCTCTATCATCAGCTTCTATCTCTGTAGTTATATAGAGAATATGGTTGCTATCTAATGGCATAGTAATACGCTTCATCTTTTCATATTCTGCTAACACATACTTTCCCCTTCCAATCTTTGGTGCAAGTTTGCTGCGTATTTTCCATGAATTAACAGCCAGTTCAAGTGATTCTTTGCTTTCCTCCGGCGTTAATAAATTTTTGACACCCTGACGATGATCTGAATGCTTGATTTTTCCGTCTAGATCACAGATGGTAACTAATCTGATGTTTGGATCAAGGTTCATGACATCTTCGTATACTTTCTTATAGTCCATTTTATTATATCGCTATTGTCGTTGTGATGGAACTTAATAAAGTTTTTTCAGATCAACCAGCTTTGCTCAAGGAAAATCTACAGCTTGAGACGCCTACTTCTTCAAATGGTCGTATCCAAAAGAAGTAACATTAAAACAGACTGAGAAAGTCAAAAGACTAATAATTCAGTCAAATTATCAGAGCACTTCTTGAATAGGTAGCAAACTCTTTAGACCTCCCATGCATCTATTGGCAAGGTTCTGATTAGTAGTAAAAATCCTCTATATATTCCAGCTTCCAATTCTTCAGCAATTAAGGCACAGTCTTCACCATCATCAGACTTTGAAATAAGCCGAGACAAACAATCTATTCTTAAAAAAAAGATATAGGATTGAATGTAGAAATCGTAGGTAGATTCTCTATCCAGATTGCACTACTTGTTATCAGTCATCTCTTTATCTTCTCCTCCTTTTTTCTCTTCCCCAGTTGCATAACAAACTTTATAACGATCTGAGATGATTTCAACAACTTTATTGGTTATTCTATCTAGAACTGAAGCTCCGCTCATTCCTTTTGCAATCTGATCCGATTTAAGTGTAATAATAAGCGGAAGGATAGGAGTAGTACCATCCTTAGACATTCCGTGAGTTTTACTTTGAAGTGTTCCATTTGCAGGTAAATGTTGAAATTTAACTTTTATTGGGTTTCTAAACCTAAAGCTTTAAAACTCATGTTCTTTGGGTATAAAGTTTCACTGAGTTCTGCAATGAATTTATATCTTCCCAAGTCATCACTGAACCTGGCTTTGCACTATTATTACAAACTGTAGAATTGTGATAAGTAAGACAGTTGCAAGTAACAAAAAATGTTCCCTTAAAGTTGTACTTCTCTAAAATGGGT
>DASQYF010000077.1:0-10573 GCA_035639375.1 Nitrososphaeraceae archaeon | reverse complement strand
TATACTCATATCATAGCACTACAAAGAAAAGGAACTGTGGTGCTTTAGTCTAACAGCTTTTAGAACTGGGAATAGGTCTAACTTTACCGTACGAATGTTCTTCGCAACTATATGTAAGATAAAAATTATCCCTTGACGTAGTTTATCTCATAATAATAAGGATTTTGTTTAAAATTTATATAACCAATTTGAAGTGATTACCTTATGGCTGAAAAGATGACTGCAGTGGTGCTGATAATTCTCACTATGGTAGTATGCGCTGCTGTCCCTGTACTAATGATCATGTTAACTACAACACCTGCTGCAAAAGTCTTGATCGGCATGGAAAATGTTAGCAAAAACTTAGTATTTATCCCATTTACAAAGTGAATTCTTTGTGCAAAGAATATACCTTTAGTAGTGCTAGTGCTGTCGACAGAATATAATTTTTATTGATTATATCTGATAATCCATCTGTCTATAATTTTGAGATGTAGAATGTGATTTATATTGTCCTTTTTAAGGATAACTGATGCTTGGCTGAAAATAATCTGCCTATGATGTTACTCTGGCTTGGTGAATTAACAATGGCAAGTTGGGTCCTTTCTTATGGTGCAGAGCATCTTTCAAAAAAATATGGCGGAAAATTTGTTGGCAGAACTCTACTTAGTATTGCTACTACACTTCCCGAGATAGCGATAGTCATTTATGCAGCGGCTGGAGGATCCTATGGGGTGGCCATAGGTGCAGGGCTAGGCAGCAATCTTTTGATGATGACCTTAGGATTAGCTATAATGTTGCTTATTGCCACAACACGTCTTTCAAAAGCTCCTCTAATGGGTATAGATGTTAGCGCATTTAAATTAGACAAAATATTTCTCATCATCACGGCTATAGTAAGTGCTGTCTTGTTCATAGACGGCTATAACTATATCGATGGAATTATTTTTGCTGTTATGTTTGTTGCCTATCTAACAATGGCTCTATTTGAAATGAAGGCAGAAAAATCAAAAACTAAGTCAACAGATTTCCTTCATAGTATCGGAGACCACGAGATTGTAGAAGTAAAAGAAGAACATGATCCTTCTAATCGATTTGACAAGCAAATGCTAAAAGCGAGTCTCGCATTTCTAGCAGGGACGGTTGGCATCTTGGTAGGTGCTGAACCCTTTATTCATTCACTAGAGGGCTTTTCTACAGAGATTGGAATTTCAGCTGTCATACTAGCGATCATCATAAGCCCAATAGCAGGAGAGATGCCTGAAAAAATTTCTATGATGGTTTTAGCGAGGAAAGGCGCAACAGGTGCAGCAATAGCTGTGGCAAATGTCTTAGGATCAAAGATATTGAATAATACGCTACTACTAGCGGTCGCGGTATTTGGAGCTATGTATCATGGTGGTTTTTATACATCAATTAGTTTGAATAATCTTCTAGCTTATCAGGTTGTACTTGTAACGGCAGTTACAATAATAGCATTAATACCTATGTTCAAAAAGGAAATCGGTCTCAAAGTTGGCGTTATGCTAGCCGGAATGTACATCATTAGTCTATTTGTACAATTTTTGCTACCTCACGAAACTAGTGAAACGCATTAAAAAAGAAACAATTGCCCTATTTTCAGAAGCATATCCTTTCTCAATTAACCATTACTAAAAATACAATTTGTGGTGGTACTGTGTTAATCAATGTATTGCAGCATAAAAAGTAACGTTGATGAAATTATTCATAGAGAAAGAAGAAGTACAATTATTTGAATAGCTTTGGATTCTTCCAACAATGCAATGAAAGTATTAATTCTCCATATCCTAAGAAATGCAATGCATCTGGTATTCTTTATTAGCGACAAACATAAAAAAATTCTATGAGGCTAATTTCAGGTGTCAACACGTGAGATGAATTTTCCATCTTTTAATCACTCTTAATTTTTATATCATTTTTTCTCGTTCAGCTATATTGATACCCTTATGTTTTTCTTACAAAGCTTATAAATAGTAAATACGAATTTTAAATTTAAAGCATGCGGTCTTAAATCCTTTATATAACTTGACAGATATCACAATGTATTTATAGCAAAGATATGAGATAAAATACTGTAATTATTAATCATTACTTTGACGGATTATAATTTTTATACCTTAATGCTCCTGACTAAATTGTCAAAATTGATTTGACAAGTAATAAATAAAGGGAGGCAAGTACCCATCACTTAATAAATGGCTCCCGAATTAAAGATACATCCATCCTTTTTTAGAGAATTCGCAACTAAAACCTGGATTTCTCCAAATGAAATTGTCAAGGAGTTAATAGAAAACGCTTTTGATGAAGATGCCACAAAGGTTCTTGTAACTCTTTTAAAAAATGGCATAGTTATCATTGAAGACGATGCTGGGATGAATCCAGATGCGATGGAAAAATTTTTGATTTTAGGGTCTCCACATAAAAAACAAGACTCTATTTCTCCGAAGTTAAAGCGAATTAGGACAGGTAGGTACGGTACTGGTAGATTATCATTCCTTACCTCTTTTGATAATATGAAAATAAGAACAAGACGGGATGATTTCAGTAAATCTATTTTAATAGACGGTAATACTCTCGATAAACTTTTCAGAGGGAATGTCGAATTGGACGACATTAATGAACCGACACTCGACCGTAATGGTACTGAACTAACTATGAAGAATTCAAAAGTCGCTATTGACATTTCTAGATTGACAAAAGAAATTCGTAAGCTGGCGATTTTGAGACATCCTATGTTTGAGGTGTATGTCAAAGAAGATGAGAACTTTAGAGAATGGAACTTTGACGGTGCTCAGATAATTAAAGCGCCCGAAATACAGGGTCACAAGGTTCCAGTGAATATAGATAATGGTCGCATAATCGGAGAAATAGTAATTGCACGGAGGCCGTTATCTGAGGATGAAAGAGGAATAGCCATAATGGTAGGAAACCATATAGTTACACGGAATAACTTTGGCTTTGACACTAAATTTAACAGGGTAACTGGATATATAAGATGTGATACATTAACATCAAGGTTTGCAGATAAATCTGCTTTAATAGAGGATGAGGAATACTTAAGGTTCAATCAAGCAATGAAGACATTTATAATAGACATAGTGCTTCCAGGTTTGACAGAATATGAAGATGTTTTGATCACTCGCGAAGAATCCAAAATCTATAGAGAGATCGACAAAGTACTAGGACAGGCCATTATTGAAAACCTTGAATCTCAAGAAGAAGTCCAAGGCTATGAGACGCTGAATATGAAAGAAATCATAAAACCAGGAGATGTTCTCAGTTCCAATATCAACTATGTCGAAGAAATCCCTTCTGAAATTATAACTTCGTCGAAAGATGAACCTACTAATTATAGGCTATCAAATACATTTGGAGAAGACCAAGATTTGGGCGAGCTGAACCAAGCAGTAGCACATGAGAATTCTTCAAATGTATCGCAAATCAATTTTGTACAACCACAACAACAAAAACAACAGGCATACCAGCAAACACCCTCAGAAGAAATATTTGAACAACCCTCAACGACCACTATTTCTCAGCAAGCAGAATTAGTAGAAGTTGTGGATGAAAAGGATATAAATGGAATGGTGATACGGACAAGAAAAGTTAGAAAACCGATAGTCAAAAAGACGTTTGCATTAAAAAAGATTGGATATAAGGTAATTCCTTATGAGGATGATTCAGATTCAAGATACAGTTTTACCAATGAAAATGTTGTTTTCGTGAATAAGGCTAATTCGACTTACCGAGCAGAAGCTGCGAGGGGAGACGAATTTCTGTTAAGACATATAATTAGCATTGTAGCAGAGACCATAGCCGAATCTAAACACCCGGAGGGAAAGAATGCCTTAGAACTTCAAAATAGACTGGTGGCAGAAGCAATTAGAATACATGATTATTCTGTGATAAAAAAGTGACTTCCTGCCAACAACCATAATTACTCTGAAACAAACTTTTTTAATACATCGGTTCTTGTATATTCTCAATGATAGACTGATTGAGAGATTAAAGAATAGAAACGACTAAATCTAACTACTATCGGATATATTCTGAAAATCTATGGCGTTTCAATTTATGCCGGGTGCAACGGCTGTCGGAATTTCTTATCAAGGGGGCGTCGTCTTAGCCGCTGAAAAGCGCGTTTCATTCGGTAACTTTGTTGTAAACAAGAATACAAAGAAGACTTTTCCTGTTACTGACTTTGTTGGTGCTGCATGTGCAGGAATGATTGCTGATATGCAAGTACTGGTAAGACAAGTGGGCGCTCTTGCTAAGATTAGGAAACTTGAGACAAGACGAAATGTTGCACCAAATTCGGTTGCAAAGTTAATGTCAGTGATAATGTTTGAAAGAAGATTCTTTCCATTATTAACTCAGGTGATCGTTGGAGGAGTTGAAGGTAAACCTCAGATCTATACATTAGACCCCCTTGGATCACTTCTTCCTGACGAATACGCGGCTGTAGGAACAGGAGCTGAAATGGCTCTAGGTATCATGGATGCAGAATACAAAAGAGAATTTTCCGAAGATCAAGCTAAAGAGCTGGCAGTAAAAGCGATAAAATCATCTATACAAAGAGATTCATCAAGCGGAGACGGTATAGATCTATTAATGATAACTAGTAATGGTCAGCGAGAAGAATCATTAAGGATATAACCTGAATTTTAAGGCGATAATTTCCATATTTCTATTGTTTTTTATATCCTTCTGACGGAAAATATCATCAAACCTAACTTTTCACTAGGGCTACTATATGTATTTAACAATTTATTTCTTTATGTGACTTCCAGAATCTGTCGCTTATATAATGTAAATTATCTATTACATAACCTTTTAAGCTATTTCTGGCTATTTGGCTGTCCTCGAGAGCGATTCCAACTGCCAATGTTTTTTCATGTATCTCATCTTTTACAACGACAATATCGCCCTTGAAAAAGGTATCAAACTTTGTTATTCCTGGCCTCATTATTTTTGCTCCGTTGCAAACAAAACTAACAGCGCCCATATCTATTTTTACAGAAGGGAACTTGTCAATTATTTCAGTCCTTGCTAGAAACGGTAGGATAGTATCATGGTTTACCTGAACTGCCATAAAATCTTCATATTCAAGTATGCGCTTGTCATGTTCGATTTCATAGACCTTGAAACATTTTATTTTAGGCAGTATATCTTTAGGCCATTTTTTTTGAATCATTTGAATCAAATAAGAGCTATCGCTCTTAGAAAGAACATATACTTTCAATATTCTCTATAACTCTAGAATAGCTTCCTGTTTATAATTTCTATTCTTTATGAAAATTGTTTCTTAGTTATTAATTAATAATCCTCTATATTGAGAGAGCTAGAGGAATAGGAACATGCATACTAAAAGAAATATCGTCCTAATTATGAATATAGGTAGGTGTAATCTTCGTTAGGTAATTTTAGTGAATGGATGGATGAATGAATAAGGAGTTATGTTGGATAGAAAATAGATAATACATAAGTAACGCATAGATCAATGTGTCACGTGTCTCTGCCAATAAAAAGATTCGATTCTGATCGTCTTCTCACATAGAATAAGTCGATAAGAATCAATTCATATCTGTGTATATTATTTATTGAAAATCGAAATAGGAATGAACAGAAGGAGATATTTTATGAACTTATAGGTTATCCTCTCATAGCAGAATTTGAAATGTACTTAAAAAAAGATACCATCTTACTATTCTGGATGAATGGGATTACACCTGCCTGCTGAATGTAAACTTTACTTGACTATTATTTCCCCCCGCATTGTTGTAGGATGTAAGGAACAGTAGTATTCAAATATGCCAGACTTTTTTGATGCAATTGCAGTAGTAAAATCCTGCTCAGAAGATAAATAAGCTGTATTAATTTTTAATCGATCTACAATAAGATCATGTCTTACAAAATCCTTATTGACTACGACAAGTTTCATTGGAACATTTACGGTAGCATAGATATCAGGATTTGTTTTATTGAATGCATTATTTTGAGCTATTAACAAGATGCCTGAAACATTTTTTATTGATGGTCCCTCCGGCTGGTTAATTATATTGCTTACTCCCCACAATGTGCCGACTATTATAAAAGAAATGACGACTATAGCAATCATATTGTTAAGCACTTCATATATCAATAGGTAGAGAGTATCTAAATTTCTATTGATTCGCTGTTGAATAATGACAGATATTTAGATATTATGCTATAACAATACTCTGTGTTTGACCTTTCCGCAGGAGGATTTGCTGCCGGCATATGAAATATTTTAATTTTTGCTAACATATTATGTAAGCAGTTCATTTGTTTGTATTAACATGTTGAATGTAATCAATTAGCTCAATGTTAATGATCGGCTCGCTACACACATCATTCGAAAAATACAACAAGTTCAAGAATAGGGAGAAGAACAGACTTTCGTATACAATTAAACGAATTATGACATTATTCTCTGTTTTGTATGGGTGTATATTCGCAACCCATAGGTCCACAGTATTTGCCTACGTAAACAGCTTTGGGCCTATACAGGGCAGGCTTCGGAGCCGCTTCCGCGAACTTCTCTTCAATTATATGAGCACACCAACCTGAAATCCTTGAAATTGCAAAGATCGGAGTATTGAGATCCATAGGAATGCCCATGCTATAATAAAGTGAAGCGCTATATAGGTCGACGTTGGGATAAATAGCTTGTCTCTTATTTTCAAGCATGTATTTCCTTGTGAAATTTTCAATCCGTTCTGTAATCTCAAACCATTTTGTGCCTGTTTGCTTTGACATTGCGCTTGAGAGTCTTGAAAGTATTTCAGCTCTCGGATCTGTAGTCCTGTACACAGCGTGGCCCATTCCCATAATTCTCCCACCATGTTGCAACCTAGTCTCTACCCATTTCTCTACATTAGACACGTCATCAATTTCAAGCAACATTTTCATGACTTGTATATTTGCGCCACCATGTAATTCGCCGGATAAAGCACCGACAGCACCGCCTATGCAAGCGTACATATGCGCTCTTGTAGAGGCTATTTCTCTAGCTGCAAAAGTTGATGCATTGAAGCTATGCTCCGCATGCAAAATGAGGCAGATGTCAAAGACCTTTGCTTCTTCTGGAGTTGGCAATGTTCCGCGAAGCATATAAAGAAAATTACAAGCATGGGAACCTTCCTCCAATGGATCTACAATATTATTACCTTTGCGAATTCGATTCCATGCTGAGACAATTGCAGGAAGCTTTGCGATAAGGATGATTGCTCGTCTAATGTTGGATTCTTTTGAATCGTCTTCCATATTTAGATCATAGTCTGCTAATTCTGAGACACATGATTGAAGCACGTCCATTGGATGTGCTCTCTGTGGGCGGGTTTTTAAATTTCTAATAATTGGCTCAGGTATACTACGGGCTTCTCTTAATCTCCTTGAAAAATCTTCTAGCCCCTCTGGACTTGGTAATTCTCCAAATAATAAAAGATAAGCTGTTTCTTCAAATGAAGAATGATTAACTAAATCCAAGATATCATAGCCGCGGTAAATCAATTTACCGTTTTCTCCATCAATGGAACAAATACGCGTATCAGCAACTTCGATATTTCGTAATCCAATGTTCCTAGCGTCCATCGAACGATCCTAGTTCTAAATTTGTATATTAAAGTAATGTTTTGTTACTATTGGTATTTACATTAGTTATTATATTTTTAATCACCTAACCATCAAAAATATGATATCATTAGTTGCAATATAACTTCATATAAAAAGTTCACAGTATAATGATAAGGAGATATCATTTCGTTTTTCTGCTTATCATCTCTTCTATTTCTGAGATTCAGTGGCTTTTAAATTACATATATCTATTCTAATATTACTATTAAAAATGATAGTAAATCATTTCGTGAGATGCGCCGTAAAACTAATGTAACAAACACCAACTGTTCAGGTAAGTTTAGTAGGCTTGTCGATGCGGCAATTATATAGCCTCTGTCTCCAATTCTTGAATTTAATACAGTGCAACAAAATTTTGACAAAGAAATTATAAGAAAAACAATGGAGCTTCTAAATTAACAATAAGTGAAGCAAATAGGAATAAAGCAACAACACGTCATACTTAAGATTAAAAGGTATAAAATCAAGTTAGATTGCGAATTTTGTAAAGATCCTGACTAGCAGTACAGAAGCTATTTATTGGGAGCGATAAGGCCAAATTGAAAGACCGATATCTTCTCCATTCCTCAAGCCCTTTTTTTAGTAGCATCTATCCTACCAGGACATTTTGTCTTGTATGCGAACTACATTCTGTGCAGCAGAAAAGCAGCTCATAGTTTGCTAAGCTGAATATGCGAGGATTACTCAGAAATAAATGGATCAGTATTTGTGAGGATTTTGGTCGAATTGAATTTTACATTATGCTGTACCAAATACACTTTCTTCCAATTTATTTCAGGGGTATCCTGCGCTTTCTTTTCATTAGCTCTTATATTATATTCTGAATAGTTTGCCATATCAAAGAGAGAAAAACTCAAAGTGGATAACTTGACTGTCCTTGTTTTCATTTTTGTCGTTTTGAAATATTATTGATGTATTACGATTAGAAAAGAACAAAGTCAATATCCTATACATCTTTAGAGAACCTAAAAGAGATATGGACAAAGATATGAATCAGTATTTCGTTAATATTATAAGAAACATATTAGCATGGAGTATTTGGTTTTTAAATAGTTTATTATTGTTATTTTATAGGATCAAAAAGGGGATTGCAAAATCATATCTAGTTATTAGAAGATATTTTTAGATTTGGAGATGAATTATTTGTGCATTAACTATAACTGCATCTATATTGTATCTTGTCGAATTAAATATCTACAGGCGTACGACTATGCATCTAACTAAAGTTAGTTCGAGAAATTCAATAATACGCAATCCCATAATTATTTTTACAATTTATCAGATAGCCGGCTATTAAATAAAGCAGATCGATAGGATGCATACAGATACCAATATCATAACTGAGAATAATTCAAAGCGTTAGTTTCAACTATCCAACTCTCTTCATCTTAGATCCACATTTTGGGCAGGCTACTTCATTATGTTTAGTTCCACAGCTCATACAATAGTAATTTATTGAACTCGAACCAAACATAGAGAAGTTTCCCATTCCAAATCCCACTCTTTTCATCATCCTTTTTCTTACATAAAAGCTTAGCAACAAGACAACACCTATTATAGCGACTAGAGAAAATGGAAATGGAATTATGATTGAAATAGCGAGACTGATAGCAAAATATATAGCAATCCACATTAACTGTTGCAAGAGAAATTGCCTATTATTACTCAATTCAGATTCTCATTTGTGATATACATTCTCTAAGATTTAAGATTATGTGATTTAGAAAGCAATGCATAGAAAATTATATTGTAATTAGCCTAATGAGAAGTGATAGCGAGACCTGAATAGGAGGTCGATAGTATTGGAAGAGCTAGGATTTTTTCCTCTTACACAGAACAAGTTATGGTTATAAAATAAACCATAATTAGAACGTCACGGATAGATAATACAATGATACTGTCAGGTTAGGAAAACATTAATAATAATAGTTATGGTAGCAGTCTTTGTGTGCTAAGAAGGGATCATAATATTCATTAAACATTGTTTCTTGCTATTAAATATAATGTCGAATGACCAGTCAATTCAGTACGATGGAGAATTAATAAAGGTTGTAATTATTCCGGGCTTCAAACAAGATGAACCGTGGGCTAAAATCGATAAGATACTACAAGAAGGTTTTACTATCAAGAGTGTAGTGGGTTACAATACTAACATGTCTAGGGTCATATTGGAAAAGATCAGATAATTATAAGAACAGATAGCGTTGTAAATCCTTCTATTGATTGAATATCTATATATATAAAAAAAATATGGCGAATTTTGTCTACGACAAGAGTAAATGTCAATTTAATGAAATAAAGTTCACTAATTAAATACCAATAGCAATTTGCTAATGTATTATAGGGATACTACTATTTTGAAAAATTAGATTGTCCTCAGATACAGGTTTGGCTATTCTTTATGCTGCATATTATAAACATTTTATAATAACGTTCGTTTCGTTGTCTCACCTGGCTACACTGTAGAAGAAACGATAGCAAATACATATTACAATACTTATGTGATTTTGTTTTATTATTTTTATTATTATCATCGTTGACCTTTCAATTACCATCATTCTCTTCCTAGCCGGACCTGGTCTAATTATACTAATGTCATGACTAATGATCCTTAGAACATCTGTGCGTAACTGCCTCAGACTTTATAATTAAAATATTAGAGAAACGATATTTCAGAACCCTTCAGATTAATGATAAATATTTGTATTAATATATAATTATTGTTTTGCTCCTTAAATCAAAGCTGGCCACGACTTGGTTATTGCATTCTAATATATGTCATGCAAAGTGTTTTTAATTTCCTAAAACTTAGAATAACCATTCCTGAATAAGTATTATGTCATATATCTCCTACTTGTCATAAGCAAAATCAGAACTGTGCCCTTCTACAGAGGACAAGCTGAGCATTATTTCTCAT
>DASQYF010000076.1:0-11615 GCA_035639375.1 Nitrososphaeraceae archaeon | reverse complement strand
CAGAATTAAGGCAGCGATACCAGTTTTGCTTCGATATCTCATAATATTAATGAGCCTATATAATGATAAAAAGCAAGAAAGAATTTCAGTAATCTATCCAATATCATTCTAATTACTAACACATTTCTTGAAGCATATTGTTGAACTAAGGACCTGTTTTCAATGAGTACTAAAGGGGACCCATCATTCGGCTACTTCCAGCAAGCAGCATCTGCCTTTTCAACATGACTAAAAATGACATAAGAAGAAGTACCACGACTAAAAATGAAGATATTAAGCTTGTATTAGCAATTATCTCATTCCCTCCAAATATCACAATGAATATAGCTGGTAAAATTGTATGCAAGTTAACATATACGCCCAATGAGGCAAAAACCAAAAACGCTATAATGAATAAAGACGTTGAATAGTCTGTTATAAGTTGACTCAGTGGTCTGGGTTGTCTGATTGTTTCCTCAGTTTGGATTCCGTGAGGCGTCGGCGTCTCCTCCTCCTCTTTGTTATGTGCTGGCGTGACAGTCGATCTGTTATCAATTTCGCGTAATAGTTCCAATCCTTCTTTGGTAATCTTGTAATGCTTAGAGTCCTTTGTAACGTAGTTGCCCATACGTTCCAAATGGTAATAGATAGAACCAGTTGAAAGTCCTGTAGCATTTCTGATCTCAGAGAAGCCTGCTGAACCGTTTCTCGCTGCAATTGCTCTCAATATTTTTATCCTGGTTAGCCTGGCTCGCAGCTGAGTCTCTCCTGTCAATGCCGTTTATATATCGCAAAATTATTTATTTCTTTCTAGATGTTGTAGATTAGCTAGGCACGGCTGATTTAAATCCAGCAAAGCTTATACAGACTTTGTATGATTATCTCTAATACGTTGCCCGGTGGGGTCGTAGCGAAGCCAGGCATCGCAACGGGCTCCAGATCTAAATATTAAGGCTAGCAATTAGAAAAGATACCCGTGGATCAAGGGTTCAAATGATTTGGGTCAAAATCCTCATCAGAATAGTTCCCTTCGGCCCCACCTTTGATATTTTAAATATCCAATATGCCTTTTCGTAGGATTTGAAATGAACCGATTAATACATATAAACAGTTTTGATATCCATAACTTTAGACTTTCATTCTAGTGATTAAATATGGAGCTCTAATTTCCACAGCTAAGCGGCCTACTTGAGCGTCAGATCAAGATATCTTTGGTATCAGAATAAATTGTTATTATGATAGCCAGTATATGCAGATTTGACCTTTTAATTATAGGAAATACACTTCGATATTTCATTGTAAGAGCCAAAAGTTTTCTTCGCTTCTGGGATAATCCTTTCTATAATTTGAGAAGCAGAATCAACGAATAACTTTGCAGGATCCTGTCTTTTAAGCAATTTAAAAAGTTTATTTGTTGGAGAATTCAATTTTCCAAAATAAAGAATAGAACTCTCTTCAATTATAATATCTGCATCAGCACACGCAACACCATGTTTTAGTAAGTGTGTTTCTAATTTAGAGGCAAACCTACCAAAAAGGACAGAGTACGAGTCATTTCCGAATTCTGTCATCTGGTAATCACCTTATATCAACTATGTACATAGAACATGCTTTTTAATTTTGCAGGACTTGATAGATTTGGATATTTCTCACATGTTATTTTGCGGATTTGACATTAAATACATCTCATGAGGAAGATTCTTAAAACAAATACTCATTGTCCTAATTGTAAGGACGATAATAATATAATGATAATTTTTATCGTTGATTATTATATATTACTACAGAGTTATCACAAGGTAAGCATTTATTTAATTATATAATCAAGTTCTATCTGCTGCCATTTGTACTCGCTGAGGTCAGACAGAATTATACACATCATGCTTCAGAATCATCATTAAGATGAAATGATTAGTTCGAGGTACGCTCTGTATAGAAGTATACAGGCATAATTACAATTTTCTATACTGATACCAAGTGCCAAAACGAATAATGGCTACTCCTAATGCTATGATAATTAGAGCTGTAAATAAAAAGACAGGATTAATCAAGGATCTTAAAGGCATCGGAGCTTTTGAAATAAATTCGCACCTTTTATCAAAGTTTTGACATTCTTTAAGTATGGGAAAAGCAAGTAAGATAACAATGAACATAATCAATAGCGCAGTTCCTATACAGGACAATATAGCGCCTGACCGAACTATTATCTGTAAATTCAATCAATTAAGAAAAACGCAGCGATATTGATATTAGTTTTCATATAATTATGCAGAAAGCTTGTTTGTATCCAAAGTTACAAATCGGTAAGAAGCATTCTTTGATACCTTGATAAAGCGTTCATTATAGTATACTAATGGCAGGTCTTTGTAAATGTGCTGATCCCACAAATCATGAATTGCATCGAAATATTCCTTTCTTTTTTTCCCTCTCATTCTAATAATCTCATGAGATAATAGGTGCGAAATATTTGCACAATTATTGTCAGCAAAGAACCTAGCACGCTCACCATCAGAAACAGAGCTGTTCGGTCTTTTCCACTGAACCATACAAAAGTTGTCGGTTGAATATCCTTCAGTCTGGCAGTCCGTCCATAATGGTTTAAAATATGCTAAGTAAAAATGATATATTGTTTTTCCTCTTTCATTATGATCCCTTGTCAGATATGCCAGTGACATGCGATCAAAAAATCTGCCGGGGATAACAGGTAAGATATCAGTTTCAACACTAAAGTCAATATTAAAATGATGCTTAATCCACCAATGATAGAATCTCGTCATCGAAGTAACATAATTCCAATCCTCTTCTTGTCTTTGTTGCCATTCGTCATTCTTAGCCACATAGATAAAAAATAATTTCTTAGGCAACATTGTATTTTATTTTATCTACGACTATAAAAACCATCTAACAACAGAAATATTATTGATTTCAGATATCTATCAAATATGATGGATAAATGTTTTCTGATAATTATTGGTTAATTGTTGCAGTAAAAGCAAACACATATTGATAAACATCTGGACTTGATTTGCATTGAAATTCCAGATGTTACCTTAAAGCAACGGTAATGAAGGCTACTAATGTAACTAGGCTATCGTTATGAATTTAATAGCCGTATTATTCGTGAAACTCAAGTGGCATATACTGGCAGAGTCTTTAGATAACTTAATACAATATTGCCCTATCGATAAGTTCTTAATTTACCGTCTACAAAATTCTGATGGTGATACAAAGCGTCATTCAAAAAGATAGGATCTGTAATCCTTATAGTATCCAATATGAAACAATCTCTAGTTTTTTATAAAGACACTCTAGGCCTTCCCATCAAGAGCCAATCTGAAGATTGGATAGAATTCTTCGTTAATGGTACCGTTTTAGCTTTGCATCCAGCACAGAATAAGACTAAATTAAAAACTGGAACAAGTATGTTGGTTGGATTTATGGTCAGCGATCTTGAAAGTAATGTTAAAAAATTAAAAGAAAATAAAGTGAAATTTTTCAAAGAACCTAAAGAGGAGCCCTTTGGAAAGCATGCTATTATTAAAGACCCTGATGACCATCTCATATCAATTGCAGAGATAAATAGTGAACCTACAGAAGGATTTGATCTGTTAGGATTAATTGGTGCTGAATAGTGTTATATTTTTATCAATCCTGTTTGTAGCCGTTTGTAAACAATACCATCATCTTTAAGGTTTGTCTATTGATATTATTTTAAATATTGCTGATATACCATCAAAATATTGGTAGTTGACTATTGCAGTTGCAATAATTCTGAGCAGCTAAAATGTCCAAATTGCCGTGTTAAAATATTGGTTGATCATGGATGTTAACAATCTCAACATGACTCGAAATTGATTATTTCCAAGTCAGGGCTATCTTTAGTTATCTACTATCTACAAAATTCATATTAAATGTTGTTCTCCACACAAGCTTTGATAACCATATTTATTCTCATGTGATGTTTATCGTCGAAAGTACATTAGTTCTCAGTCATTTATAAAATAAAGAAGATGGGATCTATCGTTTGATAAAATAATATGTTAAGTGAAAGAATCTTCTTACATATAAGCAGTTATAACCTGTTGGCTATACTTTTGTTAGCTTCATCAATGGATCTAATCATATAATTTGATCTGGCTTGCTGTCTTTGTCAATACATCTATGATAGCCTTATTTACATATATCTACTAACCACCAATATGTGATCATATTGAGGATGATAGTTCAGATTGCTGATGATTTGCGACGTATTGCTAAAGGTGAAATTTTGTCTGACACTTGGAGCAGGAAAATTTACTCTGTTGATGCGAGCAATCAATACATAACACCATCTGTCATTACTTGTCCACACGATGAATATGATGTAGAAAAAATATGCCAATATAGCTTTTCTAAAGGAGTATCGATAACAGCAAGAGGAGCAGGAACAGGTCTCCTTGGTCAATCCCTTTCTGATGACATCATCATTGATTTCACAAAGCATATGAATAAAATAATTGAAATAGGAGATGATTATGTCATAGTACAGCCAGGACAAATTAAAGCTAAATTAGATAATGAATTAAAAAAGAGAGGAAAATTTTTTCCACCTGATCCTGCAAGCAGTAACTATTGTACTATTGGAGGAATGATCGCAAATAATTCGAGTGGTGCTCATTGCCTAGGTTACGGCAGCACAATAGATTTTATTCGAGAAATTAATGTTGTTTATTCGGATGGTAGTTTTGGATATATCAGCAATAATAATGTATTTGATAATAAGATAGCGATATTATTACGATTATTGTCTCCATATGCAAACCTAATTCAGGAGAGATATCCAAAAGTAAGTAAGAATTCTTGTGGATATCGCCTGGATGCAGTAATCAATAGCCAAAAGCTTGCTCCTCAAAAAATATTTGCTGCTTCCGAAGGAACACTGGGGATTGTAACTTCTGTGAAGTTGAAGACCCTCGATGTTCCGTTATATAGTCATCTATTGGTGTTAGGTTTTGACGATTTGTTATCGGCAGTATCTGTTGTCCCAATTATATCTGAATTTTCTCCTGTTGCTCTTGAGATGCTTGACAGTACAGTGACTAGCCAGGCAGAGAATACTCAAAAACCCGCAAATAAGGCTGGTTGTCTATTGTTTGTAGAGTTTGCTGGAGATAGTCTTATAGATATCGAAACAAGGTTAACTCGGTCTAAAAGTAAATTATCGGGTAAATGTGATATCCTAGAGAGTGCATCAGACGATCAGAGTAGGACCAAGATATGGGAAGCAAGAAAGAATGCCTTAAATAATATTATGAAATTAACTATTGGGAGTAGAAGACCCCTAGGTTTGATAGAAGATACAGTGGTCGATATAAATTTGTTACATAATTACACACAATATTTGCAGAAAATGTATTTGGATAATAATTTAAATTATGTAATGTATGGTCATGTAGGGAATGGAAATCTTCACACGAGGCCACTAATAGATATAAACTCGGTCAGCGAGATGGAGTTGATAGAACGACTTGCTCAACAAGTCTTCAAAATGGTAATAAGAAATGGAGGAACAATTACAGGAGAACATGGAGACGGCTTGGTTAGGGTAAAGTATATAGAATCTATGTATGGCCGTGATCTGTTCTCACTCTTTAAAGATGTCAAGAACTTATTTGATCCAAAATCTCTTATGAATCCTGGTAAGAAAATTATTTAATCAGAATCTTACTGGTCTAATATAGATTAATAATTCAAATCAAATATCTGACCAAGTAATAATGTCTATGAGACTAAAATTAAATAATAATAACAAAATATTTTAAAAAGGATTTAATTATCTATCAAAAAGATAGTGAATTTATTTGCCTCAGATTCAGAAAATAAGTTTAATCAAAGAGATAATAATAGGCTTGTAATTATT
Organism: Nitrososphaeraceae archaeon; assembly: GCA_035639375.1. Taxonomy (GTDB): domain Archaea; phylum Thermoproteota; class Nitrososphaeria; order Nitrososphaerales; family Nitrososphaeraceae; genus JAJNBK01. The sequence goes on along the minus strand of DASQYF010000076.1, from coordinate 5,737 downwards.
TACAAATGAATGTTCAAATGCCATGCAGTCAATACTAATAAGTAATCAAGAAAGATTCTTCCGTAAGCCATTATTTTTATGTTTTAATTAACTGTAATGGAAAGCGCGGTGTAGCATATTTTATCTAATCTAGCCAAGGATACAATATTCCATAACTTATTAAAAATACTGGATAAAATTCAGGTGTTTTATCGCTGTACGGAAAAAGTCTAAATAAAAAAGATTTTATTACAAATTTCAAATAACTTAACAAATAGCTCGGTAAAGTTGATAGGTATGAGCTGCCAAAGATCTTATCTAGATGGTCGATTCAAAAAAATTGAAACTAGAAGTTGAAATCGAAGTTAATGTTCCCCTTGACATCGTAGAAGATAAGAATAGAATTAAAGCAGTAGAAGATGGTCTGGGACAAAGTATTTCTAAAGGATTGTATGAACAAGGTGTTTCTTTTATTATAAAAAAAATGACCTCCAGGGTGGAATAATAAAAAAATAATTTTGTGTTGATTAGTCATTTTCGTTCATAACTAATCACTAATGTTAAACAATAAGACGTTCTATTGCATAACCTATGAATGGATCATACTTGTTGCATATTCGCATATTTCTATGAAAGTCAAATGAGTTGTATCTATTGTTTGATTTAGTTGTATTTATTTATCAGTTGATTACTGATACGCGCAAAATCTTATTTCACAATATCGCAGAAACAACTTTTGATGAATTTCATTTATTTCTCTATTTAAATGTATTCTCCCTTTTTCAATATTCATATTTGCCGCAGTATCTATATCTATGATTATGTATCATATACGATGATACTCTTTGCGCATGCTAGCCTTATCTATTTCAATTTAAGACGTTTGGTGGCAATGTTATTTCGTGATCCTTGTCAACAGGCGTCTTAAGTATTGCAGATCGAACATCATTATCCTATTTTCTTGATTTATTCGAATTCATTCATCTTTAATTACCACTTACTGCCAGATAGATGCGCAAAAATTACATGATACTAATTAAACTAAACTGTCCAATAGGATCATTTTCCAGAAAAAATGGACAAGCATAACAGGCAATAATACATACAAAACAAAATATAATAATACTGACTATAAACAATGAACAGCGTTTTGAAGTAACCTTTAATTGTGTTTGAAAATCTACTCAATTTGGATTCGACTATAAGATATGGTTATTTTTTTCTCATTTCAGCTCGGTGGTCTTCTCGCTCCCGGAGGATCGGATACAGACAATCCTCTGATGTATGTCCTTTGGTTTGCTCCTATAATTATTCTAATGATTTACGGCCAAAAGTTTCAATCATGGATGATCTTGAGTGATGTTTCAAAATCATTAAACAAATTGAAAACTATGAAAGAGACCGCAAGAAAAGAAGCCATTGATTACATTAAAACGTCAATAAAGCCTTCATATGATCCCAGTAACAAAATTGACAAATTTTTAGAATACTTCACAATTATGCCAGTTGATCTGGATCCGAATGGCATTATAGGCAAGCTTAACCATCTTATGAGGACCAGAGATGAAAGAATTCGAACAGAAGTAAAAAAAATGGCTAGTAGGATGACAGAATCAGAAGCATCTCGTATTGAGAACATTTTGGAGGCAGCATCTGCACTAAATATGATTTACAAGATAGTTAGACATTTTTATTTAATGGGTAAAAGGACAACGAGTGTCTTTGTGCTTGTACAACTGCAAATGGTTATGCCACTTTTATTGCAAGAAGCAGAAGCATTAGAAAATGCAATCGGCGCATTCAAAAAAGGTCAGCCCATAGGAGACAGTATTGGTCCAATGGTCGTAGGAAAGATGATGATTGGCAAAGAAAAAAAAGTAATAGCAAGAGAGACATTATATAGTGAAGATGAACACATGCATAGAAAATTATATTTGCTCAAAGCAGAAGGGCCAGCGGGTACTGTGGGTAGGCCTGGAGAGGCAGTGCAACGCCTCATCGTCGAACTTGGTATAAAAATTGATGCCATCATAATGATAGATGCAGCATTGAAACTTGAAGGAGAAAAAACAGGTGATATAGCTGAAGGTATTGGGTCTGCTATTGGCGGTATAGGAGTAGAAAAATACCAAATAGAAGAAATTGCGACCAAGTTCAATATTCCTGTCTATGCAATCATAGTAAAAGAATCTGTTCAGGATGCAATTACAGTTATGCGGAAAGAGATTTATGATTCTTTTGATAAGGTAACAGACACTGTATATGCAACAATTGAAGACAAAACTACTGACACACAATCTGTTTTGATTATTGGTGTAGGAAACACAGTGGGAGTTGCACAGTAGATGTGGTTTAAAAAGAAGAAGAAAACTACTCCGACAGTATATACAGAGGAAATATGCCAGAAATGCAGTGAAAAGAAGAAAAGAAATTTTGAGGAAGGAGATTATATTTATAGAATTGGCTCCAACTGCAAGAAATGTTCAGAGCTCACTATGATTAATGCAATTTACGGGGAATATCCAATAGAGAAGCAAAAGCAAAGCCAGGAACTCTAACTCTCGCATATCTATTGAGAAAAGTTTACTGTGTAATCACATTGATATAATTATCTGTAGGAATTAACGTATGCTCAGCTTGAGCTACAATTTTCCTGTTTCCTTCTATAAGAACTGGATATGCATGAATGTTTCTCTTCTTTATTAATTGTTCAATTAACTGACGAGCTTTTTTCTCCTCATACTTTTTTGTCATCCATCTAAGAGCAAATGGCAAAGTTTTGAATGTGTTCCAAATATATTCAAGAAATTCATCGGCTTCTTTATCTTTTGTTGGTTTACGGGAAGCAATACCAAAAATATTACGGGTCTTGCCTTCATAAACAATTCCCTGACCATCTCTCGTTGTTACAAACGGTTCTATGGCATAAGCTTGACTGGAAACCAGGCTAAATGATCCAATAGTCCAAATGTTTGGTATTGATTTTCCGGCATGAATAGTAAATTGTTCCAAAGAATGCCCGCTTAAATTCTGAATTGGTCTGAATCCTTGTTTTGATACCGTATTTTCTATTATCTTCCCAATATCACTAGCTTTAGTATTGGGTTTAGCTGCTTTTACTGCTTCACTTAAAGCAATTTCGGCTGTCTTTACCATTGCCTCGTACTTTGGATTATAACAAACAGTCACGGCTGTGTCGGCGATATAACCATGAATCTGCACACCAATATCGATCTTTAAGACATCGCCATCTTTCACAATAAGCTGATCGTTTGGTTCCGCGGTATAGTGGGCGGCTATATCGTTCAAACTGACATTTACTGGAAATGCAGGCGATCCACCTTTGCTTATAATATCGTCTTCTATAGATTCACAAATTTGAAATAGCGTATAACCGACATGGTATTTATTTCGTGTTTTTTCTCGTACTACTGCCGCTATTTTACCCGCCTGTTGATAGAAATCAAAAAAATTCATATACTGGCAACTTTTGGATTTGAACATATATAGAGATATTGCAGATATTTAACCATGAAAAAAATAAAGCAGTATTCTTCAATATTTTTATGTCAATTTTTATATTATAACAACCCCCAGACAAAAGGACAAAATATCTTCCCATTTGATACACAAATTGGTTAACGCTTAAAAATTTATTAATATTGTATAACGCACAACCACTTCTATTCTACTATCGTCTTCTCTATCATTACTGAAGATTAAAATTGTAGGTTATCGCCTTCTATTAATGAATCAATAATATTTGTTTTCCAGATGCTAGAAGCCAGATATTCCTTTATCCTTACTATTAGGCAGGTCGCGGGTCAGAGCCTTGTTTTTGTGAAGGGGATTGTTGTATTTAAATAGATAACTTTGAGTATCCCATCGGTAAGCTGTGCAGATCCATTGGCGAAATGTGTATACGTATGTATTTTTACTGCTCTATCTTCATTACTCCTATTCTTTAATCTAATTCCAAATAGGTTATCTATTTTGCTATTGTTCTGACTCGGGAGATAGATAGATAAATAGATCCAGCGGACAGACCATTAAACCAATAAAAAGATCTAATGTTGATTTATTAGAATTAATCTTATAACCTGTATGCCAGAGTCTTCTAAGCATTCCGAGATTAATGCACTTGAAGTCACATATCTTATAATATATGAGATCGCAGAGAAAATTGAATTTAAGAGATAATTTATTCATTTAAGGACGCGATGAGTGTGACTCTATTGCATGACTATCGGGAAGATAGTCTTACTCTGTTAATAGAGATCCTTAATAACACGTGACGAAACTTAAAATTATCCCGTTGAATAGTGCTCTCTGAAAATGATTTTCGGATAGGGGTCGTTGTCTAGCTTGGTATGATGCCAGCCTTGGGCGCTGGAGGCCGCTGGTTCGAATCCGGCCGACCCCACTTGTTCCACCGTGGATCTTGTAGAGTCTTGCGTTATTTTTTTAAGGTTAAAATATTTAAATTCCTTTCTGAAAAATCAAAAATAGTGACAATTTAATCTTATATTCAACCCTTGTACTATTGAGATCATCTTTCGCATTTATATAAGTATTCAGTTGTTTTTTAATAATTTAATATTGTAAGGTACTCTTGTTTCTTATAGATATCTCAAAAATAATTATCATAATTGTATAACAACTATAAAATACTTGATGCTTCTATTGTGCTTATAATATTGCCAATACAAGGTTTTAATGGTGTTCATATATTATAGAATATCTTATAGAGTTTTAGGAATTGTTTTAGAATATGCAATTTTTGGCCATCATCAAGAATAAATAATAGCATTTGGAGATTCCTTGTATAAAAGCACAACATTCACTGACAATAAATAAGCAGAAAAGCTGTAGTCGATTTTGAATAATTATATTCAATATATTATATTAGAGATATATTGAGAGAGATAATAGATCATTAGACTTTAGAACGTGATCCGGACAATATTTTTGTTCATAATAACAATGATTAATATTACTACAGGGTATGTATGTTCATGACAAAGTATTAAGGCATTGAAAGTTTGCAATTTTTCAATAGATAAAAATATCCCGTAAAAGTTAAGTATCCAATGAAGACTGTAAACGTGGAAGAATACACGTATAATAGGCTCACATCAGTGATGAAAGAAATTATGCATGAAAGAAGGCAGGATGTTAATTACGATGATGTTATAAATGAGCTAATTGATACTTATCAACAAAATAACTGGGCACATTTTGGCGCTGCTGCGGGTGGGGGTTAAAATCAGGCTGGCCTGCATGAACCAAGATTAAACGATGATCGTTAAAACACTATCTATTTCAATTGTGATATAATTATTTACTAATTTCTGTAAGTGCACTTCTATTGATTATCTTAATAATCAGCAAGGGTTTAAAAGCTAATAATTATGTCTTTGGAATAGTGCACATTGTAGGCTAGGTAGAATTCCTATCTGCCCGTGTATTCTATTAGTTCTATGATAAGTAAATGGGCTTCTGCTACAAGCGAATTAATATCCTCTTGAATTATAATATGAGTATTTAAAAAGGTCTTTAACGATTTCAGAGGAACTATGAATATTATAAAGATAGAAAAGTCCGATGATACAATTAAATTAAGCCTGTATGAATCCCATCTCACTTTAATTGAATCAAACTCCTTTACAGACATCTATACAACTAATTTTTACATGCAAACTCTAGCAAAAAAACATAATATCAAAAAAGTGTTATTTATAATTCATGATAAAAATAA
>DASQYF010000075.1:0-5811 GCA_035639375.1 Nitrososphaeraceae archaeon | reverse complement strand
GACCGTCGTGAGACAGGTCGGTCTCTGCCTGACAGGGGCGTGGTTGTCTGAGGGGAAGTTGCCCCTAGTACGAGAGGAACAGGGCAGCGCAGCCTCTGGTTTATCAGCTGTCCGACAGGGCACGCTGAGCAGCTAAGCTGCTTAGGATAACTCCTGAAAGCATCTAAGGAGGAAGCCTTTCCCGAGAAAAGACAGCCTTCCGTAAGGAGGAGGGCGGCTATAGAAGATAGCGTTGATGGGATGGAGGTGTAAGCATCAAGCTATGGCGAGATGTTCAGCCTGCCATTTCCAATAGCCCAAGGCACCTAAATGTTGTGGAATAAAATAAGTGATAATAATGTCGGTCATGAAATACGTAGAGAACATTTGTTTGCATTTCTAATTGATCCTATATCTGACGTTTAACAACCCGTATACGCTTTTTTTTATTTGTTAATTCTTTATCACTTTCATTGTGATATTATAAAACTTCTTTGGTAATATATATATTATATACTAGGCATTATGAAGTGAATTACCAAATGGTAGCCGAAAGTACTGTTGATCCAATTACTGTAATGTTCGCTATCTCTGGTTTTTTCGGAATTGCACTCCTTGTCTCGGCACTTATCACCATAAAAAGTAATCGATTCAACAGACGGACAAAAAGTATAAGTCACGACCATTAGATTAAATTTAGGATTTTATCTAAAGGTTTACAATTGCATATGTCACGTGTAATTTGCTTTTCTCATAGAGAAGATGTCGATGGTGTCTCGTCGGCTGCTTTGATAAAGGCTGCTTTCAAAGCAAAATCTGTTATTCTTGTTGACTACTCAAATATGATTTCTAACTTGCAAAAATTGCTAGACTCACGATCTTCCTCATTCTCATCCGGCTCAGAACGAGTGTTTGACAAAGTGTTTATATGTGATTTAGGATTGAACAAAAAAAACGAAAAAAATTTTATCGATCTTCTCGGAAAACTAATATCAAAAGGATGTAAGGTAACATATATTGATCATCATGATTTGAATAGTGATGTTGCCGTAGCCTTAAAAAGTCTTGGCGTAGTCTTGATACACTCACTTGAGGAATGTACGAGTATATTAGTATACAATAAATACAAAAAGAAATTCAAAGCAAATGCTGCATTTTTTGCGGCAGCCGGTGCCCTTACAGATTATATGGAGAACCGACCTGTTGCATCAGCCATCATTTCAAGATTTGATAGACAATTCTTGATGTTACAATCTACAGCGCTTTCATATATGATTTCTGCTAACCAGCATAATGATGAATTTCTAATTCAAATAGTTGATACTCTTTCTCAAATGAAATATCCTCATGAGATAGAAGGCGGATTTTCAATAGCTGAAAAGTACGCAAAAAAAGTTTCAGAGGCTGTAAAGTCCGTAGAGCAATCTATAACAAGAATAGAAAACCTTGCTTATGCTAGGAGCACTGTTGAGTTGTCTGCCAGCATGATAGTAAATTTTGTTCTGGGTGCTTCCGAAAGGCCGGTGGCGATGGTTTATAAATTGAAAGAAGATATCAATTCCTTTGTCATTTCTATTCGAGGATCAAAAGATTGCAAAGTTCATCTTGGAAGATTGGTAAACCATATTGCAACAGAAATTGGTGGGAGTGGAGGAGGACATGAGAAGGCAAGTGGTGCAGTAGTTCCAAAGGACAAACTTGACGATTTCATACGCATACTTAATCAACGTATTTCAGATCTTCAAGAGGCAATATAGCTGATGTATAGTCATAGTCGGTAATTGTGTAATGCTATACTTTATCCCCTAAGAACTCGATAATAAGTGGAGCAACTATATATTCAATATTCAATGACGATTCTCTAAAAAAATTTACAAGCATATATCTTAAAATTCTGTTTCGTGCTGATCAATTTATAACATTGATTGCTTTCCTTGTCATTTAACAAATTTGAACGATTTGATCATGTCTTCGATGGTCGGCAAGTAAGCAGAATAATTTTTTAGGCTCGGCTTTATACGTAAATAAATATGCTTTATCTTCCTTTAGAGTTCAAATCTACACTGCCTTCCGCTTTTGTTCTTTATCATCTGTGGCAGTAACTTCTATTTTGTACGCCGGACTTCCATCGATTGTAGTTGAAGACGACTGTATAATTTGGAAATCTGGATAATTTTGTGTCAGGTTTCTCATCTGAACTTTAGCGATATCCTCTAGTGATAAATTATTTGTAGATAACATTTGTACCCGTAAACCAGGCCTGGTAGGATATGTAACAGAATCGCTTTGTCGTGTGCTATAATCGTTATAAAGGTATCTAGATGGACAATTCGTTCCGAGTTGAAAGGATACTGTATGACTATTCCAAAACGGTCATCCTTATAACTAAGTCGCCTAATGCTGGAGAAGATAAATGAAATCTATTGCTGAGGAAGGAAAATGCAAAGCCGTATCTGTAGCTAATATCAGAATCAATGCCAGAAATACATGAACAGACCAGAAATATATGACAAAAAATACATTGTTTTAATATTCTTCTGCAATATCTTCTTCACATTTTAAAATAGATAGTTATTTGAATGATATTAAATTTGCTTTTTCTAAAAACTTGACTAGATTAAATAAATCTTTCTTAATCTATGTATATTATATTACTACGAAATTATAAAGCTAGTAAATTATTCCGATCAAGTTTTTATCAACACGTATTATTATATTTTATGTTCCTTCGATATATGGTGTAAAAAATTAGATTGGGAAATACAGATAATTACTTTTAAACGGTAATGATAACTTTCGCATTCATGCTATTTGTTATATAGATATATAGGCTAGACCGGACAGATCTGGCTTCCAAGAAGATAAGATTTTAAAGCACATTAATAGCACTAAAATTGGAGTGGGACTAGCAAAACTCGCGAAGGTTACGCTAATACTTCCTAGGGTTGAATCTGCGCAGGCCATAAGCAGACTTGCAGAATTTCAATGGTTTCATCCTGTACCGACATCTTCCGAACACTCAGAACCGAATCTGGATAATTTACTATTAAGGTCTCAAAAATTGTATCAGAATGTAGACGAAATTGTTCGGTCTCTCGGAATTCAAGTGGGTATCGGCATCATTGATACAATGATTAAAGGTGCAAAGAAAGAAAAGAAAGAGTTTAAGGTAACTGAGTTAGAATCTTTAATTGCAAAGCTTGAAGCAGAATCAAAAATCCTAGTTGAAGAATCCCGGGCAATCCTTAACGAACAGGCATTGCTGAAAAGGCAGCTCGAAGAATTCAACACATTAAAGGATGCTTTAAGGGTGGTTTCTGGATTACAAGTCAATTTGAATAGGATAGGAGAAGGTAGACGATTTTTTTCTGCAATGTATATAATCAATATAAAGGATTTTCCAGAAATTCAACGCTCTCTTCCTGGAATTTCTCTTATCACTATTCCATTAAATGATTTTCAATCTTCTTTGTTCACTGTCGGCGCTAAAGATGAAGCAGAGAGAATTAATAAAGTAATCAGAAGTTTCGATGCAAATCCCTTTATTATTCCTCCTAACCTTCCGCAAAATCCTAAATCTGCATATGAATATGTGCTTGCTAAAATGAGTGAACTGACCAAAAAGAAGAAGGAAATAGATAGCCAAATTACTAATATTACTACCGATATTACTCCAAAAATACTTTCTATACATGAAGGTGCAAAAGTATCAAGAGATGTTCTTGAAACTCTTAGAAAACCAGGAGGCCTTAAAAAATTTGCAATAATTCAAGGATATATACCTAATATAATGGCTAAAAAATTTAGGAGAGTGACAAACAAATGGGTTACAATTGTCGAGGATGTTTCAGAGTCAGCTTCATTGCATTATGAAGTACATAATGGAAAAAAGCAGGATGATTCACAACCAAAACCTAGCTTATTTGTAAACGGCCGTTATTTCAGGTCTTTTGAGCCAATTACACTTACACAAGGCCTTCCAAAGCCCAGCGAATTGGATCCCACGCCTATGATCGCCTTTATCTTTCCAATTTTATACGGGCTGATGTTTGGCGACTTAGGACAGGGAGCAATAATAGCAGGAGTAGGGGCACTTTTTAGGCTTCGTGGAGTTGGAAATCTCAGACAATGGGGTACTCTACTACTGGCATCTGGCATCTCTGCTATGATTGTAGGACTTATGGTTGGAGAAATATTTGGTTTCCATCTCCAGCAACTTCCAGGAGGAGAGGTATTAAAATCAACAGGATTTATTGGAATATTGAATGCTACAGAATTTACTCAGGAGAATGTTTTGACTATCCTTACTATTTCTATTAACATCGGAATTTTGCATCTGATCAGCGCGTTTAGTCTAAGCATATACAAGGGTATAATGGATGGGAAAAGATTTGAAGTTGTAACGCAGCGTGTCCCAGTTCTTATCATGTATATGTCTATAATATCAATTATGCTTGCAGCTGTGGGTGCAAACTATCAGGTTCTAGAAATGTTCAGTAGCCAAAATCCTGCTCCCTTTTTCTCCAATATAGCTGGAGACTGGGTGACTGTCGAAATTACAGCCAAGATCGCTTTTCCCATATTGCTAGGGAGCATGGTCATACAAATTATCGCAATACCGCTAGGAGCTAAACTTGGAAAGATACATGTTCACGGCAGTATCGGTGAGGAGTTATTCATGACAGTGATAGAAGTAATGCTAATTAGGTTAGTTGAACTTTTTGCTAATACCATAAGTTATACAAGAATTGGTATTATGCTTCTTGTGCATGTAGCCTTGATGAGTACTACGAATGGAGGCGTCGAATTCTTTATGTCAGAGGGTAATCTTGGAGTTGCTATTGGTCTGTTATTTTTAGGTAATATTGGAGTAATGATGATGGAAGGATTACTTGTATACATCCAGGCGCTCAGATTACATCTCTATGAATGGTTTACGAAATTCTATGAAGGTTCTGGAATATCTTTTAGGAAAATTGTCCCTGAAATGCTCTATACTAGCATAATTTGGGAACCAACCATTGATAAGAAAGGTTCAAAGATGTAACTTAAAAAGCACCTGATTAAAGTGTAATTGTTACACTTTAATCAGGATTTGTTCCCCATCGGTTTGGTCGATGTATATTTTGCTTGTATGAATACTAATTTAAATGTGCTGCCACGATAAATGTAATACGATATCAGATAATCTTGTGGAATGAAATTTCTTGTATGCGGTCTTCAGTCTAGATCCGAATAAAAATCTTATTAATTTTTATATAGATCAAAATTAGAGAAACCGTACATAACAAGAACGTTATGACAGATCGTTTGATTTTTATCCGGAATTTATCATAATCTAGAGTTAACGATCCCCAATTTTATCCTCAACTGCCCTAGCATATTCCCTGGATGGTCCCCTTTTATGTATGCCACGAGTTAGTTATGATGGAATTTACATCAAATAATCATTGACGTTTAACTTGGCCACGTTAAGATGATCTTCTATTTTTGCCCCTTACTCAAAAAATCTCAATGAGTTTTATATCGAGGATCTAATTGTAAGATGCTGTAGTAGATAGGATAATCTCTATTATTAAGATCGCTTGAACCAAAATGTACAGTTCTGAACTTGTATCAGAGGATAATATTTAAAATTAGTTAAGGACCTATTTTGAAGGTAGGGAAGACATGCTCCTTAATATTCTCACGTCTTGAATGCTGAGGCAAGATCAAATAGTTTCTCTGACCAACTTTTTGCTTTCACTACACTGCTCGCGACAAGTATGCCTTCTGCGCCCAATTCAAGAGCGCTAATCACATCACTCTTATCTGTTATTCCTGCACCACAGA
>DASQYF010000074.1:0-2644 GCA_035639375.1 Nitrososphaeraceae archaeon | reverse complement strand
AAAATACAATGATATAATTGATCGATATTCATTTTTTCAGGCTTTAATTTAATTCCATCGGCTTCTACTACTACAGGAGATTCCAAGTCACTATATACTTGTACGTCATACAAGGAGAAAAATCTATCGAAAATAGACTGAGGAAGCTGGCCAAGTATTAAGGAGGTTTTACGTATATATTTTCAGAGTTATAATCTCAAGTAGCTTGTAGATATGTTTGCCCTAGGTTGACTTGTAATTTTATTTTAGTGTATTGCGTATATACTTATACTCCCTAAATTTGATATATTTTCCATACCAGATATCCGAGCAGAGAGTTGAGTTTCATTTGTATTAGGATTGCATATACGACAGAGCGCTAAAAATAGATGTCATCATTTAAAGATTAAAACATCAATAATACTTGCGATTGTATCCTTTTTAAAATAAATTTTGTTAACGTAAATCACTTATTTAGCTAAATACACAAGATTAAAGAATTATTACTCTGCGCCTCATAGATTTTGTTTGATTGTTGACTCAATATATCTATATATATATCATTAATATTTGTCAATAGGGCAGTTGGTTTCATATAACTAGACACAGAAGGAGATATAAGTTGCGTTCTTGGCTTACTTATTATGACGTATATTAGATTGAATATTAAGTTTCATTAATGGAACTACTTAACACCTAAAAGGTACTACGTATATGAATAGTGTCAAATAATGATAATGTATCTTGATTTGAGAATTAGACACATCTTTAACATTGCCGTTTGCTTTACAATATTGCGGTGAAAGGATATCTACTTCAAAGACTATAACATTCAATTGTCGCTTACAATTCATTCAAGTTTAAATTTTTACCAAATTAACCCCAGCATGGTTCATGGTTGATCCCAATGCTAAGCGGCTGTTATGGTATCTCTTTGCCGGTTCTAAGGGTGGCAATAATAGAATCAAAATTGTTGAATTGTTAAAAGAACGTCCCTACAACATGAATCAACTCGCAGAGAAATTGAATTTAGACTACAAAGCAATACAGCATCATATTACGGTACTAGAAAAGAATAATATCATCAGCAGAATGGGAGAAAAGTACGGAGTACTTTACTTTATATCCAGCTATATGGAGACTAACATTGAGGCATTTAAAGAGATAAGTTCGAAAATAAAAAGATGAATATAATTTAGATCATGAACTTACTGATTGATTTATCTCTGCTTTTTATACTCTTCTAGATGGCTTTTAAGAAGATGTATTTTTATGAAAACTTGTAATTATCGTATCTATTATATTTATTTCTCATGCATATTTGTGATATCACATCTGTATAAACTGTAAAGACAGCAAATGATATTTTATATCATAATCAAACATTAAAAGATCGTTAACGCTCTAGTAGTGGGTTTTCTAGTATGGGGAAAGTAAGCTAACGAAAAAAGATATACATTATCTTTCAATCGGACAGAAATAATAAGTCCTAAAATTTCTATATCAGAGAAATTTTTAACAAAACATATATGCTAACAAGATATAGACATTATCCACTATTTACTATATGTATTTGAGTGCTGTTACATAAGATATTCGCATAGAGCCCGGTGCAAATATTAGTTATATTTTTGAATAAGTCCATTAGTGTTTATAAGAGATGCAGAATAGTGACAATACGTCAGCTCCAAGAATAATATTCCACATTGACTTGGATTATTTCTTTGCGCAGTGTGAAGAAATTAGAAGGCCAGAAATAAAAGATAAACCAGTAGTTATCTGCGTCTATTCCGGTAGGACAAAAGAAAGCGGGGTGGTTAGTACTTGTAATTATCTAGCAAGAAAATATGGAGTCAAATCAGGCATTTCAATCAAGGCCGCAAAATCAAGACTTGCTGTTGTGTCTTCTCCGATATTTCTGCCTTCAGACATAAAGTATTATTCTGAAGTATCAGATAATACAATGACCTTAATACGTAACTTTATAGAAAACTACTCTTTATCAGCCAATAGCTCAGTAAATTGTCAAGGAACAGAATGCATTAAATTTGAATATGTTGGAGTTGATGAATGTTTTGTAGATGTAACAGATAAAGTTGCAGCTGATTACGTCAAAGCAAAAGAATTAGCAGCTAGTCTTAAAAAGCAGATAAGGAAAGAAACCCAATTGACATGCTCAGTAGGTATAGGACCCAATAAATTGATAGCAAAGATCGCATCTGACTTTCACAAGCCGGATGGAACGACGATGATCCAACCGGCTGACGTAAAAAATTTCATTGCTAAATGCAATGTAGAGAAAATTCCACGTATTGGTCCTAAAACAAGTGCTAAATTATTCGAAATGGGAATAAGGACAGCAGATCAACTGTCAACCTTTGGTTTATTCAGGTTAATCGATGTCTTTGGCAAAAGAACTGCTACCTATCTTTATAAAGCTGCTCAAGGTATTGATGACGAGCCTGTTAAACCGCGTGGATCAGCTAAACAAATCGGAAGAATAATTACATTGAGGAAAGATGTTTCGCAGGCCTCTGAAATCGATGAGGAACTTCAATATATATGCAAAGCAGTACATAAAATGGCATTAGATCAAAATGTATATTTTAGAAATATTGGCATCGTATTAATATTAAATGATCTTGACAACATTACTCGTTCAAAA
>DASQYF010000073.1:0-4146 GCA_035639375.1 Nitrososphaeraceae archaeon | reverse complement strand
TTGAGGATAAGGAGTGAGAAATATAATATGAATGACAACAACAGTAACTCAACTTTACTAATGATTGGAATCGTAGTGGCTGTAGTAATATTGTCAGCAGCAGTAGTCATAGTACCAATACAACAAGCAAGTGCACAGGATACAGATTTCAGTTTCGAACAAAAATAGTTGAATCGATGTAGTGGCGCCGCTGAATGTACGAATGAAGGCACAATAACATTTACTATTCCAACATAAAAAATATCGACAGCTGTTACTGTCGCAATCCCTATTTTTTGTAATACTATATCAATTTAATCTATCTAGGATAATAATGACACAATATCTCATTTAGTATGGTAATGAATTCTATGTAATAATTATTTGGGCTTTAGTGCAGATGCTCCAAACCTCAACTTCGCCTTGTGCTTTTCAATCATCACGTGGCAGTAAGCCTTTACAGATTAATCGACGCCATTTGTAATTTCTTACTATAATGACCTGTATATACACTACTACAATCGTCTATGAAGCATTTTATCACATTATCATTCTGAAAACTTATCTTGGAACAAATACTATTGGTCATATTCAGGATTGCACTCTATAGTAATTCTGGATGTGGCTACTACAGGCTGATCATTATTGAGTTGTTCATAACATCTTCAGATCAACCTACAGAGCTATTAAATAGAATTTAGAGTACAAGATTTCTGAGGGTTTGGTGGAATGTAAGAGACAGATTTTCCCGTTCTGTATATAGATATTCTACTCTTTTCTCATCCTCCCATTCTTTGGCTACAGGTCAAGTTAGCAGCTATTAGATGGGATTAGATGTGAGACAGATTTGACCCTAAATTCCTGACTAACGTACATGACAATAATGAAAAAAATTAGAAGGTCTTTGAAAGATAGCTAATGGACACAACGTGTTTTACTTGCATTCGCTCCTGGAGTATTCGAACATCCAGGAAAGCCAGGCCCTGCTGTTTTTGCTTCTTGCGCAGTCATGATACTTTCTACAGCTATTACACCTAATAGTCCTAGAGCTGCAACTATAGCAAAGATTGCTAGTTGCGTTTCTCTATTCATTTTAGCTTAACAATAAAAAAACTAAAATATATAAAAATTCCGGTTAAAAATCATTTTTATAACCGTATTAGGAACAACTTCTTTAATACTGATTAGGATTGATGATGCAATCACAAGTCGGTCAGAAGATCAAAGCAGTAACAGCTCAAGCATGAGCAAAGTGTCTTTCTTTAATTGGTTGGAACATTCGCATCATATTTGGATTAGAACCACAAACATAGTCCAAATTACCAAGAAAAGTTACATTGGTTAAAAGTAAATGGAACAATATATTACTTCTATGCTGCTACTAACATTACAGAGGGATGGTATTACAAAAGAAACTGCTATTGTGTAATTATATCAATCATCGATAACGTCTTTACTATTATGAAAGGTTTCTGGCTCTTTATTCTATAGGTATCACTTAGCTGATATGTTTGAAAATATTGATGATTGGTAATGATGATGTAGGATTAGAAGAAGTAGTGGCAGTAGTGGCAATATAAGTTAATTCACCGGTTGGGTGGAATGCAGGACAGAATTGACTCTATTTTGCCACCCAGATTCATAGCTGATATATAGTGGGTTCGGTGGGATACAATACACTAGTGTATGTAGTCAATTGTCAGGGAAGTATTAGTCACCTAGAACAGACAGAGTTGATATCTCTAGCAAAGTGGACGTCAATATTTACACAATCAACAATTAAAGACCATCCAATTATCAATCATACAGACATTAATGTTAAAGTAGATTGAATTCCTTGGATTCTTGTCATATGTTTCCCTATAGATTCCTTTATTGTGCCCATATTATTATCAGATAACTTTACGATAATATCATATGGTCCGTCTACTCTGTTAACTTCTGTTACACAAGCCAACTTGCTGAGTTGACTCATTATTTCATAATCAGGATAATTATAATCAAGTAGAACTAATACATAAGCTGTTGGCAATATGATAATATAATTTGTTATATTATTTGAAGTATCTATAATTTTAAGATGATTCTACAGGTTTTTTTAAGTTTAGCGAATCTTATCTTATCAATCTATAAATTGGAATAAATTATCTGTCATAATCAATTTATAATAGGAAGGTTATTTCTGGGCCTAGAAACTTTGCATAAACAATGATAGTCTTAAGATTTTGATTTTGATAGTTTTCAGAAGTTCCAATGCTCTTCATATAATTATAAAGTTCACTAATTACCTTGGAGTTAATAGAATTAGGTACAGTTGTAATATGACTTAATGTGGCGGCTAATTTCATTGACATCTCTTAATTACTCCTTTCTTCAGTATACCAGCAATAATTACTCTATACTCTGCAGTATAAGAACCAATATAGTTAACGGGTTCGCTGGAATGCGGGACAGAATTGACTCATTTTCCCACCCAATTTCTTACATTAATTCCTATTCAAGTAAATATACTTGACATTGAAGATCTTTCTAACAATGACGATGGATGTAAGTAGCAAAAAAAGATGAACTAAAAGAATATAACAGCTGCTCCATAAGTATTTTTGTATATTCATTTGGTCCAGACAGAGTATACCTTCAGATTGAGACCTGGAAGGATAGAGGATACAGATAAGGTAGGCAAGATAATTTTTGAGGCTTTTTCAGTGATCGCTGACAAACATGGTTTTCCACCTGACTTTCCATCTGTTGATGTTGCGAGAGGTCTAGCGTCTTCTTTATTATCCAATCCTCGATTTTACTCTGTGGTTGCTGAAGATACTAGTACTGGTGAGGATAAACGTATGGTAGTAGGAAGCAACTTTTTAGATGAACGCTCAAATTTAGTAGCAGGAGTAGGACCACTAACAATCGATCCAAAATATCAGAATAAAGGTACAGGCAGGCAGTTGATGATCAATGTACTGGAGAGAGCTAAGAATAAAAACTTCTCAGCAATACGTTTGCTTCAAGCTTCTTACCATAACCGGTCACTAGCTCTCTATGCTAGTCTGGGTTTTGAAGTAAGGGAGCCAATCTCAACCATGCAGGGAAAACCAATTCAGGAAACTGTTCCTGGAAGATCTGTGCGTACAGCAACTGAGTCTGATATTGAGTCATGCGATGCAATCTGCAAAGCAGTTCATGGTCATGACAGAAATGGCGAATTAAGAGACAGCATAAAGCAAGGAAGCGCTAAAGTGGTTTTGCACGGATATAAAATTACAGGTTATACTTGCGGATTAACACACTTTAACCATTCAGTAGGTTTGACTAATGATGACCTCAAGGCTCTCATTTGCTCAGCAACTGGTGATTATTATGAAGGGCCAGGTATTCTGATTCCTATCCGAAACACCCAGCTATTTCGCTGGTGTCTTAACAATGGGCTGAGATTAGTTCAGCAGCTCATCCTCATGACAATTGGATTGTATAATGAACCTGCTGGCTCCTATATGCCTTCAATTCTCTATTGAGAATCATAGAAGAAATTCTAAAGAACAATATAGGGAGGACATCAAAGCTATTGCAGAAGACTGAGTTATGCTGAGAGGGTATTTCTCTCAATTAGGAGTTTAATTACTACTTCATTCTTTTAGGAGAATTCATTTCCATCTATATCGGCAAATTTAGTGTATGTTCCTCATGCCATATCCTCCATTGGTTCTTCAACGAAACTCTTTGATTTTAACTCGTACAGGTTTTGTCAAGGTTATCACGGCTCTCTTGATATCTACAAATCATTTATTATACATATTGCAAACAAATTCAACCAGATGGCTCTAATATAAAGAACGAACCGGCTGGATTTAATGATGCAGATTTAGTATAACCATCTATTATATTCCTTATTATTTTTACAGGTTCATATCTGCTTGACCCTATTCATAAATGGATTTACAATGACAATGGGTGTGGTGGAGATAGCAGTGACATTGATAATAGTAATAGAAGTAATGGCGGCACAAAAATGGTGATAATAGCTAGCTGTTACTATATCAATCAGCAATATCGCCTTTACTAGTATCCAAGCTTTCTGATTCCTCTTTTCTGAAGATATCGATTTGGTCAATTGAGTTTTGGAATGTAAATGATGACTGCGACAATGATAATGTTGGATTGGACATA
>DASQYF010000072.1:0-42938 GCA_035639375.1 Nitrososphaeraceae archaeon | reverse complement strand
TATCCCTTGAGGGTCTTGAAAAGAAGATTGATTTCTGGCTAATCCAGATACCATCAGAGTACAAATATAGCAAAGAAAACCTAGAAACTATAAGAGCATTCTTTGAAAAGACTAATTTACGAAACAAGGCTGTTTTAGAGTTTAGAGATACCTCGTGGTGGAAATTCATAAAGGAAATTGCAAATATAGGGATAGTCTTCTGTTCAGTTGACGCACCAGGTCTTCCTCATAGGTTAATTCCCACGAACAAAGTGCTGTATCTTAGGCTTCATGGTTCAAAAGACTGGTATAATTATATTTATTCAGAGAAAGAGCTTGATAAAATATTGTCAGAAATTAAAAAGCTCAGAGCACATAAGAAGGTAATATATCTTAATAACGATCATGGCATGCTTGAGAATGGACGATACTTATTGAAGCATATTTAAAGCGTTACATCTTTGAACATCATGTTCTTTGTGACTCAAATACATCTTGTGGTTTCACAGATGAATAATAATTAGCTTCAAATCAACTCGCTATTTGCAGATAGAAGAGTTTGATAAATCATTGAAGTATATGTTACTATGTTGCTGAAATTCTTAAAAAATAGATTCAAATGAAAGGTAATATTGTATTAATTATTTGCATTAATTTTTTCATATCTTCTTTCTTAATTATAATGAAGGTTGAGAAACGCGATAAAGAAAATAAGAGTAATAATAGAATAATAAACTTTCGATAATTTCAACAAATAGCTATCATTAAACTTTTGTGATTTATCCATCTAGTGTGCGACTGCCATTTTCATAATATTGGTTGAATCCCAGAAGCGAAATTGAAGTATAACAAGCAAATTTTAGATGAAATAGATTGCTATGCTTTCTGTTTTCTCATAATGCTGTGTTAGTCTTTAGGTAAGTCTCAGCATGCTCTAACACTTTTCTTTGATTTTCTGGCAATGGAGAATTAGAAGTCATTTCTTTGAATTGCAGTGCATTAACAACAGCCTTTCCGCCCCAATGGTTATTAAAATATGCACGGAGAACCTTGGTTCCTTTTCTTAATTGTAAGACTTTTTCAACCCAAGGTTTTAGTTCTTCTTTTGTATAAAGATAATTATACCAATAATGTCCTTTCGTATTTCTTCCATGAAGTCTTACAAGTGAATGATCCGCTGTAATAATGACATCTGATAGAAAATGAAGATTTTCTCTAGGCGGTGAATCTGTAATCACTGCTGCAATATTATAATGCTTTAGCATTTCCCAAGGACCTTCGCTTTTCCATGATGGATGTCTGAACTCAACAGCATAATCATAATTATGACTATTTGGCAAGCGATCAAGAAAGGCATCTATATTTTTGAAATCATTGACAGTAAAACTTGGAGGAAGCTGGATTAATATAGCACCCAATTTCTTTGCTATCTTTAAAGGTGATATTTTGTCGAGGAATTCTTCAAAATCTGTGATAGCTCCTCTTCTTATATCTAATCTTTTTTCATGTGTGATAGTTTCTGGTACTTTAACTGAAAATTGAAATTTATCTGGAGTTGCTCTGACTATTCCAATAAACGTACCTTTTGTCATACTAGAATAGAATTTGTGATAGAAGGTAGAGTCCATTTCTACGGTATTAAAGAATTGGGAGTAATACCGTAGTCTTTTGGTACTCGCATCAGGATAGAATACATTTGTCCATCCTCCTTTGTCAGAAGTATCAGCATAATTCCATCCCGAACATCCTAGTAGGAATTCTCTTTCCGACGACAATCTGCTATTTACTGTCCATTTAATCTTTTATATTCTGATAGTATTGCAATACTTGATTAATCAAATTTTTCTCTACTGATGAATCACTAAATCGTAAACAATATTTACAGCTGAAAGGGACTTGTGTTTAACTGAATTGGTATAGTTGTTAAATAAATATCTGATACCGTGAATTGTATTTTTAACTTTACAGTTCTCGAGATATTCTAATATATTCAATGTTTTTATATTATCAAATTATTAAATTACAGAAGTATTAGGACAGTCTGAAGATTTCGGGCACATACAAATGAATCATCAAAAGCTTGTCTATATCAAAGTTTAAAATGAAATCATTCCATCAATTACAAGTGGACTCAACATAACTCCAGAAAATCAGAAGGTACGACGAGTAATATTATAACTCGTCTTTCTATCTCCCTCTCTCCCTTCTCACAAAGTATTATGTCATATATATGTAAGTTTTGTCACTTATTAAAATGTATTAAATAAATGAAAAAAAAGCTTAATCTATTACTGGACTCAGCGGCTATAAAAAATAACTCTCTAAAGTACAGTACCTAACATTTTTCAATTAATGGATGAGAATATTTTTTATGCCAAAACCACCAGCTATCTTTTATCTAAAATTTCCATTTTCTCTTAAAAATGATCAGCTTGAAGCTGTACATGCGTGGGTTGATAACGGTTTTAGAGGAACAGTAGTTTATAGTAGCGGCACAGGAAAGACAGAAATAGCTTTTGAATGTGCAAGGAGAGCAGCGGCGGCGGCTTCTACATTTGCTACAATGGACAAATCATACACTTTTCCAGATTGTTATTCTTCTGCTTCTTCTCCCTCCTCTTTCAATATCTTGTATCTTGTTCCACGAATTGTATTAATTGAACAGAACATTAGAAGGCTTCTTACATACTGCATATCAGAAGAAAATATAGGAGTATACTATGGAGAGAGAAAAGAAATACGCGAAATAACAATAAGCACTTATCAAAGTGTAATCAATAACTTTGATCTTATCCGGAAAGCTAATATGGTAATCTTCGATGAAGTGCATTTAATTAGTGACACGGCAAAAACATTCAGTAAGATATTTGATTTTGTTGTACAGGATCATAGCAAGTCTCTATTGGGTCTTACTGCTACACTGAATGAAAGAGACTATCGATATAATACCATTATGACTGTATTGCCACCAATAAAAAAATATCCAATAAAAGATGCAGTAAACGATAGAAGACTCGCGAGGCCAATAATTATCCCTTTGCAAGTTGAGCTGACGGATGAAGAAAAAAAAGTATATGATAGTTGCTCTGCCAAAATTAAGAATATTTCAAATCGTTTCAAGAAATATGATGCTAAATCAATGTCTTTACTATTATCAAAGGGAGGCTTCGTCAGTGGACTGGCAAAAGCCTGGTTTCTAAATGTCAGAAAAAGAAAACTTCTGCTTAGCTACACAGAAAATAAACTATCAAAAGCAGTAAGTCTAATAAAAAAACATCCACACGAACGAATTATGGTATTTAGTGAAACACTTGAATCAATTGCTAAACTTAGGGATAGATTAGAATCAGAAGGAATAAAAGCACAGACGATTGATAGTAAGGTAAATTCTATAAACAGGCAAGGAATTTTATACCAATGGGGTAAAGACTTTGGTCCTCTTCTATCCGTTCATACCTTAGAGATAGGATATGATGTACCGCAAGTTAGAATAGAAATTATTTTAGCAAGTACTTCAAATATGAATCAAGTAATCCAAAGAATAGGTAGAGTAATAAGAAAATATGAAGGTAAAGAATTAGCATTAATTTATGTAATATATGTGTCAGAAACTAAGGACGATAACATATTAGATTTGATAAAAAAAGCAGTAGATATGGAAGAAGAAGAAGAAAAGAAAGGTCAAGAAAAAAGTGAAATGAAAAAACGCCTTCAAAATGCATACAACATAATAGAATTAAGTCTATATGAACCTGTAATCGTTGAAGAAATTCACAATCATAAAAAATTCTTTAGGGTCAGAAGTAGCAAAGAAAAAGGTAAATTCTATGACGTAGATGCCGAAAATAAAGTATGCTCTTGTCCCGACTTTAAATTTAGGTTAACAAAATGCAAACATATTCTTGCTACAGAATTTGTATCACCATCGGATAGATCTACTACAGCGGCTGCTTGAGTATTTCCAATTTGAATAATAATGTGAAATATTTCTTTCCTGAAAATCATATTAGTCCATATATATTGTATTAGAATTGTTTGAAAAATTCGCTAATTATTTTGTAATTCCGTCATCTTCTTCATTACAAATAAAGATAATCACAATAAGTTACTATCATTATCATTGTTATTAAGGGATGCTGTTATTCTCATTTGTTCTCTAATATTTCTGTAGATTTTACTATTTCTAACCCATTCTTTTTTATGTACCGCCAAATTTATACAGGCGAAGGATAATGCTTTTTCAAAACTATCAAACTTTTTTCCTCGACCTTTAAATGCTTGTCTGATCCCTTCTCTGATCTGCCATACTCCTACTGGCATGACATATTCAGGATGAATTTCTCTTAGAATTAATGCCGCTGCTTTTCGTTCTATTTTTGACAAGTGTTCGGCTACTCCTAATTTACCAGCAAAATATGCTCCTGCTATAGAAGGATAATGATCCAATCCTTTGGCATCCTCAAAATCTAAACTCGTTGCTAAGTTTCCATTGTTGTCAAACCATGATTCTTGCATTTCGAAGCTCCATACTTCCTCCGGAATCAATATGATACTGTAATAATTACCCAAATGGGAGTATTTGTAAACTTCAAAAAAATCTATTGTCGGATAGACGTCTATGTCCTTTATCAATGATGAAGAAATAATGTCATCTGTCGCTGAGATGCTCCATCTAGTAGGTACTAGTCTTCTGGCTTTTTGTATTCCTAACATTCCTAAACTAAGAACCCGATGAATCCTGCTAATTTCAAGCCCTTTTTTGTAAAGTTCGACTACAGCTTCAGATGCACGCAAATCTTTATCATAATAAGCATTTTCCAATCTCTGATCGACTGAAAGGAAAGACGAAGTCTTGAAAGTCTTTAAAGGTGCAACTGGACCAAATGGTGCAGATTCAATATCAAGACCTATATTCTTTTCTGGCTCTATTTGTACAGTAGGTTTTTTTTCAAATGTTGCTTCACTTTCAACTGATTTTAGAGCCATTGCCAATTCCTGTAAAGATTCCAAGTACTTTCCAGATGTAGTGCGGGCGTCTATATCTGATATTCCTCTAACAAGAGATAGGCGAAAGTTAACAATTTCCTCTATACTTTTACCAACCCATATCTCTGGCCTGTCTAATACTGTAGTATCGCCATGGAATGGAGGTACCATTGGTCCGACCTTTACTTTAGGGTAGCCATGTCGTCCAACAAAAACTGAAGGTGGTGTCGCACCAGTAAATGTTTTCGACGATAATTTAGAAGAATTTGCATTAACGAACTGAATCCAATTCTTTTCTAGCTTCTCCTTGATTTCATTAGCTGTTGGCACAGCTTATCTTGTTGTGTTTCAATTAAAAATTATTTGAATATATGCATGGGTAAATGTTATCCTTAGCAATTTTTACTTAGAATAACTATGCCAACAATATCAAGTATTTTATTAAATTCTTCTTAAATTGGTATATGATAAGAAAGACAGAAGGAGAACTAGGAACAACGTAAAATGATTAAACAATATGACTTTATAAGAAAGACAGTCTATTAATAAGAGAACACATAGATTGTCTAAACTCTTCATTTAAAGATGTTAAACAATATGACTTGATTTTTGAAATAGAGTTGAATGACCTAAGAAGTTAAAAATGATTGGCTTTAAGTAATCTATTGATCTATAATCTTGTATGGCAGCAGGGTTTGCTACTTCTGATAAAAGTAGAACCTATAGCCACTACTATTTCCGTATGTATGAATGGTTCCATAGGAATAAATCATTACTCTTAACGCTTAATGTCGTCAGTATTATACTGCTGTTTCTTATTCATCTTTTTATTCTCACTGTTCAAATAAACCCAGCATCTATTGCTGAAATAATCATACAGGTTATCACTATCAGCCTGATTGCTATAATAGCGCTTTCAATAATGTGGAGAGGTATAGTATGTATAGCAATAGGTATCCTGGGCCTCTTCCTGATACATGCAGGTATTCTTCTTCCAACATATAGTCTCGGTGTTTTGGAAGAAAGTTACCCAGATCACAAAGATCAAATAAGCAACATGTTAAATATAAGCCAACCAACACATATGGCTACCCAAGGGTTCTTCTTTCTTGGAATAACCATGGTAGGTCTAAGTATGATAATTGCATATAGGCCAGATATATTATACGTTAAAAATAGACCCAAACCGTCAGATACAATTTGGGATAGCTATTCAGTATGGTATGATGATAATATTAATAATCTAAAACTCGCAGGCAGATATTCTGAACCGCTTGTGCATCTTAAAAGTTTAATGACAAATGAAGAAATCTATCTCTTATGGCGATATGAATATATTCTAACAGACGTATACTGTACACCGCATCTAGTTAAACCAGAAAGCTATGTTCCAAAAAGTTCGACAATTTTGAGGGATAAGGAAAGTGGAAAAATGATAGGAAAGGCAAAATATATAGGGTATTTCATATGATAAAATACATTAATAAAAGAAGATAATAAATTTTTCTTATATACGTTATATTTATGACGTGCTCTGATTTTCTCAATGTTTCTTGGAGATGGATTTAACAAGTTATTCATTATGTCTATTATTTTTATAAATATATAACGCATTAGGTATAGATAGCGGCATTTCGTCATGCAGGAGGTTAGGGGAAACATTTCGGCAGCGCGATCTTTGGCTAGATATCGCTGCTGTATGCGAATATGGACAAGATCTCCTATGAATATAATAAATTAACATAGTGTTTGACTCTAATAGGTATACGGCGTCACATTGTTATCGGATATTTCGTCTGCTAAATATATAGCTAATGTAAGTGTGATTCATGAAGTTTTTAGTCTTTCCAAACTTTGTTAGTTTGTTAGAAACACTTTCACATCGGGAAGGGGCATAGATGGTGACATTTATGATGAAATTGTTTTAGATTAAAATATGGCAAAGTACTAGAAGTGCATTTATTGATAACTGCAATTTTTTCATTGGTATATAGGAATCTTATAGCTTCAATTGATAAGGTGTTTTTAATATGGCAAGTAGTTTTTCCTATTATCTACATATTCGTAGCCGGTTATTCCTATTCTGCATTATTAGGAGAGCAGCCTGTCAGATTCGGCAATGCTCTGATCACATATCCTTCGTATTTAGCAGCAGGTATGATCGGCTTTAACGTTATGAACAGTAGCACTGTAGCTGGGAGCATTATTTGGAACGATAAAAGAAACGGCATGTTCCAACAAATATTGGTTATGCCGTTCACTCGGATGCAATATATCGTTAGTAATCTTCTCACCATTATGCTAATGGGGCTTGCTAGTGCCTCACTCATCGTGGCAGCCGGTATTCCGACTATGCTCGGCAATGCAAACCCTACCTTATTGACTATGCCTTATACAATATACGCACTAGTTTCTGGGGCAATATTTTTCGGTTCAATTACAATTATCATCTCTACAAAACTTAAAAGTAGTGAAGGATTCAATGTGATTGTCAATGGAATATTTCTCTTCTTTGCATTCGCTAGCTCGGCATTTTATCCATCAGATGGAGTGCCTGAACCATTACGTACTGCATTCTATCTCAATCCATTGACATATATAGTAGATATTACGAGGGCAGGTATTTTTTCACAGATTAGTATACTTACCACTATTGAAGTTGTGGTCATGGCAGCTCTTTCAGCAGGAGCATTCCTATTGGCCACATTGTCAATGATGAGGATGAAAATCTAAATTTATTGGAAATACGTTATTATATATGCTTATTTCCGTGGTTTACTATAGCTAGGAAGACATCCTCTAGAGATGGCGGAGTTATACTAATACTTTCAATCTGTACATCATTCTCTGAAAGTAATTCAATTATTTTAACTGCCATTTCCTGTGCATTAACAGAACCTATGCTAATGGTGTTTGTTTCAGGAATGTCGATATCTGAGTTGCTAGCAACTTTATTTACTAGATGTAAAACTGATCTGGCTGCAATATCTTTCAACTTAATTTCCATAGCCTTAGTACCTCCGTACTTTTGTTTTAACCCGGCCGGAGTATCAAAGGCAAGTATTTTACCTCTGTTTATAATAGCAATTTCGTCGCAAAGATATTCTGCTTCTTCCATGATATGCGTAGTAAAGAAAACAGTTAGGCCAGCTTTTACCTGCCTTTTTATGTAATCTAATAGCATTCTTCTAGCAGAAGGGTCCAACCCTACGGTAGGCTCGTCAAGAAAAAGCAAGTCCATGTCATGCATGAATTCACGTGCGACTTGTACTCTTCTTCTTTGACCAATCGAAAGTTCGTCATTCTTTGTGTTTCTGAGACTCTCTAAGTCAAAGGCATGTAAAATTTCTCTTAACTTATCCTTTCTTCTTTTGGCTGCAAGTCCCCATAGAAAACCGTAAAGATTGAGAGCTCGTTCTACTGTTAAATTTGCCTCAAAGCTGGGTTGTTGTAAGACAACTCCAATCCGTTTTCTAACTTCTGATGAATGTTTTACAACGTCTTTACCAAAGATATGAACTTTTCCAGATGACGGACGAATAAGAGTAGTAAGTATCTTTATTGTTGTAGTCTTGCCTGCTCCATTGGGACCAAGAAAGCCGAATACTTTTCCATATTCCACATTAAAGGATATTCCATTTATAGCACGTATATCATTATTATAATATTTCATAAGTTCATATACAGAAATGCAATGTTGTTGTCCTGTCAAAATCGTATGCTGCTATTAGATATCTCTAATTTTTATGTTTATTATCACTGGTTATTGTCAAAACATATAGGCAAGTTATTTATTGATATTAATATTAGGGAGGGGGTTTGCTCGGTTTGTCTGCTGATTTTCAAAAGATGATTGAAGCATTGTTGAGTCAAAAACCTGAAGTCAGCGCTGAACAGATTAGAGATATGATTGACGAGAAGAAGCGTAAGATTGGCGCGGGTTATTTGACTGATCAAGGAGCTTTATTCCTAGTTGCTGCTGATCTGGGTATTTCCTTTGAAAATGTTCCGAAAGCACAATTTGGCATCAAGGATCTTTACATCGGTGCAAAAGATGTCACCGTTACAGCTAGGATAATGAATATTTATCCTATTCGCAAATTTACAAAAAAGGATACTAATGAAGAATCTAAGAATCGAACCTTAACTATTTATGATAAGGAATCGAGTGTGAAATTGAAGCTATGGGATAATCAAACCAATATTCCTGATCAAATAGGGCTAAAACCAGGAGACCTCATAAAGATTTCACAAGGGTATGTTAAATCCGGCCTAGACGGAAGGCCAATTATTAATCTGGGTTCTAACGGCGTTATTGAACAAATCAATGATAAAGACAACGCTATTCCTAATATTGACTCTAAATTGATTAGCGTAGATGATGTCAAAGATGCACAGGATAATGTTGTGATTGTTGGTAAGGTTAAATCTAACCCGAGAATCTCAGAATTCACAAATATGCGTGGTGAACAAAATAAGTCACTTCAGATGCAAATTTCTAATGAAGACGGCTCTCGAATCTTACGCGTCGTCATTTGGAATGTTGAAGAAGAAAGGATTCCAAAGGTGTTTAACACAGGTGCAACGGTTAAATTCATTGGAGTAAGAATAAAACAAGCTAATCCGCAATATGGAAAAGGCGATTTTGAAATCCATGGCGACGAGGGAACATCCCTAGAATTTTTTGGATCACAAGAGGAAGTTGAAGCCATACCTTTGCGGATACTATCCATAGGAAGAGAAAGCGGAAGAGGTAACGTTAACTGCTTGGCGATAAATAGAGAAGGTAAATTTGTAACTCTCATAGTTGATAGTATTCTGATGAATGAAGAGATAACTTCCGAAGCAATGATTGAATGTGTTCCTAGCAGAATCTTTGGTTCGAGTATTACTTTGTCTAAAGATGAGTCCTATGTTAGAGTAATAGATGATGATCCATCTTTTCCAAAACTCGCGATTTTAGAGTCGAAAATAAAGGACGTTCAATTATCTGATAATCCCTTCGTCCTAGAGGCTATTGTTTTACAATCACCTAATGTAACCGAGGTCAATACTAAGACGGGAGAGGTTGTGGCTGTGACTGATACATTGCTAGGAGATGACACGGGCGAGATACGATTGGTAGGTTGGCGACATCATAGCTCTACAATTAATCATCTCAAGGTAGGTGACAGGATAAAGGTAATTGGTGCCACATCAAATAATGGAAGAGAAGGAAAAGTAGAACTCACGCTAAAGCCGTACTCTTCCATCCTAAAGATAGGTTAGAAATAGTATGGCAATTTAATTTTGACTTTTTTTCTCTCGCCTTGAATACTATATATTCCACATTTTAATACATAGTTTTGGTACGTATATGTGGTATTGATAGATGCCTATAAGATGTAGTTGGTGAGAAGAATTCAAGAATGATGGTGCTGAATTTATCTTTAATTTTTGATTAAAAATGCTCAATTGATGTCTTTATTGATAATATTATTGAATAATAATGTGGGTATAGTGATCTCTATTTAAATATAGTATCACAAACGAATAAATAATTAGCAATTCCCAATTCTCAGAGCTTTCATAAAAAAGGTCAGCGCCGTTGAATATACTATTATTTCTTCTCGATAGTAAAAAAGATGAATTTGCCATGTTAAGAGTATCCGCATCTAATAAGAAAGCAATTGTAAAGAAAAAATTAGGAACAATGAATAATAATAAAAGCCCCATCATATATGAGGTGAGGAATATTATATCATCTTCACTGATAGATTACAGGCTCTAGAATTTTATATTTTGCATATATTTATCATAAATTCTTAATAGGTCTTACCTATGCTGATAAATTCAGAGGTAACATTTTAAGAAATGAACGGGAAAGAAATATGTGACGATTACAGATGATATCTCTATGCAATAAGATGTACTATTATCAAATATGAAACCAGCTTTCAATGGAATCCAGAAAACATGATCATATTGAAGAAAATCAATTTTAATAAAATTATTTTTCTTAAAAATTTAACACAATCAATCCTTACGTATTTAGTAATACGATTCAAATCAAGCGGACTTGTACGATAGATCATATTTTGAGGATTTGATAGAATTTTCCTTTAGCATAAAGCGATATCACATTACAATAGTATATGAAAAAATTTTGAACAAAAGAAAAAAAAGTAATTTAGAATATCATATGCACATGCATATTTGATAATTCTGATGGTTTGAATAATTCTCACAAGTAATAGTAATCTAATTCAGCCCTTCTTCTATTGCAAAGATTAGCTTATCCTTCACTCTATGAATGTAAGACATCAAATCAATCCCAAAAACCCCGGGTAGTTACATATTGTCTTTCTGCTTCGTATATGCTTTTGTATACTTCGTTCTCGTCTATAGAATTACGTAGAATGCGTGCGGCGGTGTCTGCACCAATCCCATACCCGGCCAGTATAACGATTGCTTTCTTGCCAAAATTGTTGATTAATGATGAAATTTTCCAGGCACGCTCGAATTTATGATTTTCCTCTAGTGAAAGCTTATTTCCCGCGAGTCTTTTTGCAATAATCTTTGCTAAATCATAGTCATACGAAGATGTTCTTGTTATCAGTCGAGATCGGCATTTAGGGCAAGAAAGATTTTCTGGAGTTTCTCTCGTTTCAACAGTTCTTTCCCATTTTCCACATCGGATGCAAATCAATCTATGCTTGGTCTTTTCAAGTCTTTCTTTAACAAGTTCCATTACACCTTTTTCAACGCTTAATGGAGTAGCAGAAAATTTCCCAGAATGTTCTAGAATAGGCTTTGCTAGATCCGAAAATTCGTTAGTTTCAATCCAATGAATTTTTATTATGTCATTTTTTATATCATGTATTATTTTTTCCGTCTGGCCTATGTCATATTTATCATGTATAATCTCTCTTATTGATTCTCTGCTTATAGGAGTTTTAGCATATCTATCGTAAATAATACGTGCAACTTTTTTATCATAGATTGCTTCTCTGTTTATCATCCCGAATCTTTTTGCCACCATCCAGACCTTCCAGTTGATGTTGTGAGTGCCAGTAAAGGAAACAATAATTATAGCTTCAAGATCACATTTTTCTTTAAGTATCCGCTCAACATGATCTTTTCCTATTCTAGCAGTTGAAGAGAGCATAATTCTGTATGCATCAGATCTACTTTCTACTAAATGTCCCAACTGCGACGATAGTACTGTGGATAATAGCGAAGCTATTGTATTATTGACTTTTGATCCAAATGTAGAATGAATAATGACTGTATTTCTTGCGACTAAATTTTCTATTACAATATTTTTAGAATCCGGAATAACCTTTAGTGACTTAATACTATCGTCAATTATAGAAGTGGAAATCTTAATGTAGTTCCTGGCTACCTGATTACGAATAGAGCCTACTTCTTCTGCGGTCTTAAAGTCTACAGGAATCATCTCCCCTACCCAGTAAGGAATATTGATTGCAGTGCCATGTAATGGTTCAACATTCACTTGCATTCTGCCTTCATCTATTGAAAGAATCCGCCACTGCGAACCTTTTAAGACAAAAACATTTCCTCTCTCCCCATAGTCTCCGACAAACTGCTGATCCAGAGTTCCTATCTTTCTTTTGCTAATCGAATCTATAACCTCGAATTTTAAGACATGGGGAATCATAGAAAGATTCTCAAAGTAATACTTGTATGCCTTTATCCTGCGCTGATATGTTTGATCTTCTCTATTATATCTAATTATACCATTTCTATCAAGTAAATTCATACATTCTTTGAGGTCATTAAATGTGATAAGACGAAAGGGATACGCCTTTGTTACCAAATCAAAAGCAACTTCCATTCTGATCGCATCTCTTGTTTGCATAGCTAATCCTACCAAATGGTGAGCCAAGACATCGAAAGCGCCTGTGTGCATTAACTGTTCTTCTATTGAACCCTTTTTCATTCTACGAATGATTGCAAGAGCCTCTATTTCATCATCTGGAATGTTAGTCACTATCAATCCCTTTGCAGAGGTTCTCTGTCTATGCCTGCTACGACCAATTCTCTGCATTAATTTCGATACTTGTCTAGGTGAACCATAATGTACTACCAATTCCACGGAGCCGATATCTAAACCAAGTTCTAATGATGAAGTACATACAACAATGCCAGCCGAACCCTCTCTTAACCTAATCTCAGTCTCTTCTCTCATATCCTTTGACAAAGAGCCATGGTGAACATCTACTTCGATATAGTTTTGATTTTTCAGAATAGTACCAATATATTCCGCCTCGTCTCTAGTATTAGTAAACAGCAGAACAGAACCTTGGATTTTTCTGTCTCTTATATAGTTGATTATAAAATGAGCGACAGTGTTAAGAGAACCCTTTATAAACTTCACATCTATGTCGTATATCCTCACAGAATTATCTGTAAGAATAGCACATTTTCTGTTGGCCCCTGAAATAAATCTTGCAGCCTCTTTTAAATTACCTACTGTTGCTGAGAGACCGATCCTTATAACAGGTTGAAGACTTGCAGCCTGTAATCTTTCGAGACTAATAGATAAATGTGAGCCCCTTTCGTTTGATACAAGTTCATGCGCTTCATCAATTATAACCCATTCCAAACTATCTAATGCCTTAAGCATTTTACTGCTTGTCAGAACCACTGCAAGTGATTCAGGAGTTGTGATCAATACTTGAGGTGGGTCTTCAACAATTTTTTTCCTGTCGCTAGTAGTAGTATCGCTATGTCGTATTTGTACTCGAAGGTTCTCAGACTCAGCATATTTGATGATTCTTCGAAGTACATCATTATTCAATGCACGTAATGGAGTGATATAGATTGCTTTGATTTTCCCCCTCTGATCCAGCTTGTGATTAGATAATCGTGTAAATATTGGTAGAACGGCTGCCTCTGTTTTGCCAGAACCAGTTGGAGCAACTAATAGGCAGTTAACTTTTCTTGAAATAACTGGTATTGCTTTTTTCTGAATTAAAGTTAGTTCCTTGAAACCTTCTTTTAGAAACTTTTCGCTAACTAAGTGTTCAGCTTTAGTCTCTTTTAATGTCAGATGATGATCCCACTTCTTGGCGTTTGTGCTGCTGCTCTTGTTTTCTAAAGTGTTTTATCTTCGAACTTGATTTTTCATAAACCATTGCGGTAAATATACCAATAATAAAGAATCCTGCAGCAAGCCAGGCATATGAATCGAAGTTTGCAATTCCCTCAGCTGGCATCTTTTCATTGTAGTTAGCGGCGGCAATAAATATATTCGCTTTAAGAACTAAATTTAATAATAGCAAAATAATCTCAAGATAACAGTGTCAAGTAATACTGTAGAAAACTCAAAAGAATCCAATGAAAACAAGAAGGCAAAGGCAGTAGCATTACTATCCGGCGGTTTAGACAGTAGTTTAGCCGTTCGCATGATGTTAGAGCAGGGCATTGAAGTTGAGGCAGTTGCCATCAAGACTCCGTTTTGTGATTTTGATTGTGGAAAGGGTTGTGGTCATCGAGTTAAAGAAGTTGCCTCAGAATTAGGCATACAATTGAATACTGTATATTATGGTGAAGAGTATCTAAAAATGCTGAAGCATCCAAAATATGGATATGGCTCTGGAATGAATCCGTGTATTGATTGTAGAGCAATGATGTATAAAACTGCAAAAGAGTATATGGAAAAAATAGGAGCAGATTTTGTCATTACTGGCGAGGTTCTATTTCAAAGGCCTATGAGTCAGAATAAACGTGCTTTACAAATAATAGAAGAAGAGACAGGGATGAAAGGTAAAGTCTTAAGGCCTCTTTCAGCAAAGCATCTGACCCCTACAGACGCTGAAAAATATGGATTTGTTGAGCGTACAAAATTAGGTGATATCAGGGGAAGGTCACGCAAAAGTCAGATTGCTCTGGCAAATTATTTTAGCATAAGCGATCCACCTAATGCGGCAGGTGGATGTTTGCTAACAGATCCTGCATTTTCAAAAAGAATCAGAGATATCATGAGGCACAGCAAGGGTATTCCAACTATCAACGATGTAGAACTATTGAAGGTCGGACGACACTTTAGATTATCGACGGAAGCGAAGCTGGTTGTCGGTAGAGATGAGAATGAAAATGATATGATTGGTGCTATGATTATGGACGGCGACATAATAATGGAGGTAACTGACTACGTAGGACCCAAATGTATTTTGAGATGTAAAAAATGTGATAGTACCATCTTGAATATGGCTGCAAGAATTGTGTTGCGTTACTCTGATGCCCCTAGAGGAAATTCGTCTAAAGTAAAAGTTGAAATAGATCGTGTTCAACATGAAATATTGGCTTCGCCTGCAGACGAGAGCGAGATCGAAGGACTGCGAATCTAAAATCAACCAGTCTGTTAACGTCTTTTGACCAGTATAACTATTTGCTGATTCCTTTGGATTTGCTATAATTGATATAGGATAAATGGATTCCATGCAGACACAAAAGACACCGATTTATTTGAAAGCAATAACCTTGAGGGATATGAGCGACGTAGCTAGTATAAAGAATGATGCCAAAAAGCAAACAATTGTTATTTTACGAGTTACTCCATTGGCACAAAAAGATGTAGAGGGTCTACGAAAGGCGATTGATGAACTCTACGGGTATGTTCAGTCGATTGGTGGCGATATTGCAAGGCTAGGAGAGGAGCGGGTTGTATTAACTCCGCCTGGTGTAAAAATATGGCGTGGTGCATATGATATGAAATAAAATTTCCCAAAACATCTAGAGGAGTATAAGGATTAATAATGATCTATGTTGTCTCATGCCGGACAAATATGTCACAGAAATACGAAGTAGCTCTTATATGTTGTATATTATGCTGAAACTTGTGGAGCCCGTTTACAAATTGTAAAATCGAAGAGCATGTGCCGTCAAACTTCAGATACATATAACATTTCTAGTTAATGGTCTTATGAGATTATTATATTGTCCATACTTGATATGCCGATTGATAACCGTAGATTAGCCATAGCTAATATTTTTCGATAGTAGCACTTTTGTTGTTATAAATGGATTCTATTAATTTAAGCTAGATTATGCATTGACCCTTGCATATAGTTTTTACAGTACTATACGTGTTTAAAAATGCGACGGACGATCCAATGTTTAGAGTAATTTTATAGCTTCAAGAACTAATGGCTGCTGAGTTTGAATCTTTAACATTCTATTGATTGAGCTGGCAAGATTCTGTACATTAGCTCTTTCTCCATGATTGACCAATACTCGTTTAAGTTTTGGTCTCAGTCTGTTAATATACGCTATTAATTGATTATAATCACTATGGGTACTAAAACCCTCTATTTTTTCGATTTGGCAGCCTAGATTGATATTTTGTTCTCCAATTGTAATCTGTCGATTTCCATCTTGTATGCTTCTACCTGGAGTATCGACAGCTTGATACGAAGCTAGAATTAATTTATTGTTTGGATCTGTAGATATTTGCTTGAGATATTCTACCGAAGGGCCATTCATTAACATGGAAGAAGGAGCTAAAATTATTGCAGAATCATTTTCTAGAGCTGTAGATTCGCTAATTTCAAAATGGTTTGACTGCAGAAGATTCTCTTCATCCTCCAAAATATCCTTCTTTAGCTCTTTTGAAAGGTATTCTGGATATGCTTCATATATTGAAGATGCCTCTGATATGATCTTTTCGACTAGTACTTTCGTCTCATTAATTTTACCAGTTCTCATAGACATTTTAATGAGAAGCATTATCTCTTGAGATAATCCAACAGCAGGCACTGGAATCAAGACTTTTCCATTTGCATTAATTGTGCTATTTATACTCTCGATAAGGCGAGCCTCAGCCTCCTCCCGTTGCGGAAACACATCTTCCTTGCCACCATGCGTACTTTCAATAATTATTGTTTCAACTCTGGGAAAATTCCATGATGCATTTTCTAAAGATAATGTCTTTGCAAACTTCAGATCTCCTGTATAAACAAGATTGTGATTACCACTGCCGATATGTAAATGAACTGATCCAGAGCCTATTATATGACCAGAATTACTCAAGACAAGTCTTATGTCAGGAGAGACATCTGTAACTATTCCAAACGATAAGGGAATTGTGTGGATCACCACTGCATCAATATCTCGAGCAGAAAATATTGGTAGATGATCGCTATTCTTAATATACTCTCTTTGCAACAAATTCATTAATGGTAATGTTGGCTCAGAACAGTATACAGGGCCATGATACCCATATTTGAAAAGAGCTGGCAAAAAACCTGAATGGCCAAGATGGGCGTGGCTTAAAATCACTGCATCAATTTCATCCATTTCAAGACCAGTTATATCGAATCTCGGAAAAGAATATAGTGTATTTTTAGCAGCTATGTTAACTCCACAATCTATTAAAATCTTACTTTCATGGGTAGTAAGCAAAACAGATGAACGACCTACCTCAGAGAATCCGCCAAGAGTAATTAAACTCGCTTCGGCTATTTCATTCAACTTAGATCTAAAAATTTTCTCTCCAACTTCTCTGTAAAAACGAATTCTCTCATTTACTGTATTACGAAGAATTTCGTTAATATTTCTGATAATATCCATTATTAAAGGAGCTTTTCTTATCCTTACTTTCCAACCAGTTTTTTCAATAAGATCAATATTATCAAAATCGTCTCCTAACTGATAAAGTAACGAAGGTTTTCCAACAAAAACTGTAGCTTCACCTAGTGCTGGATCGAAGAATGTTTCAATTATTCTAATTTCCGGTGGGATAAATTCATGTAATATTTTATTTGCTTCCTCCTCTGACTTACGTATTGATTCATCGATTCGAATTACAATCCTTTTTTTTATTGTATTGACTATATTAGAAACGAGTTGAGTATTTTGCATCAAATGTCTAGGATTTTTAGAGTATAAAGCGATACGTGGCCCTTCATATTCAATTTTGGTAAGTCCTGCTTCCTCAGGAAGATTTTGCAGTATTGTTGCCATTATATTTTGACTAGTAATTTCGTTGTAGGGGGTTTTGTGTTGCATATCAATTTCACTAAATTATCGGTTAAATTTCGGCAGCAGCCGCTAAGTTTTTCAATATTTGCTCTAACATTTTCGCTATCCATTTAAAGAACGTT
The DNA here is from genome assembly GCA_035639375.1 of Nitrososphaeraceae archaeon. Classification (GTDB taxonomy): domain Archaea; phylum Thermoproteota; class Nitrososphaeria; order Nitrososphaerales; family Nitrososphaeraceae; genus JAJNBK01. The sequence goes on along the minus strand of DASQYF010000072.1, from coordinate 24,864 downwards.
TCGATCGTTTATAAAAATACTAGTAAGAATCCAAAAGAGTCGAGACAATTTGAGTTTATAAAAACATTAAAGTTGAAATAGTAAGCCGATTATACTATTTTGCTGATATAAGTTGGAAGAAACAGATTCAGACATTACTACCAAAGGAGCCAGTTATGGAAGTGGCGGAGGCTATCGTGGCGGTGGATATGGCGGTGGATATGGCGGTAGAGGACGAGGTGGAGGATTTGGAGGACCAAGACCATTTCGACCTGCGCCAGTTAAAGTCGGTGACGAATATGATGTCAAAATTGAATCAATGAGTAAACGAGGCGACGCAGGGGTTGCAAAAGTTGAAGGTCTTGTTATTTTTGTCTCTGGCACCAAAGTAGGAGACAGCGTCAGAATAAAAATTACCAAAGTAGGTAGAGGATATGCTACTGCCGAAATGACTGCTCAATCATCGAGTGAAGGTGGAGGAGCAAGACTAGAAACATCTTCTTCCTCTGAAGGACTAGAAACATCTTCTTCCTCTGAAGGACTAGAAACATCTGAGAAAACATGAGATTCTTGTGAAATATCGCTAAAAACCTTCTTTTTATATAAGGCTAAAGATCTATTCCTTTTCAGTAAAAAAAACTACAAGAATTTATATGCGGCACATTAGCGATTTTATAGTGAGTTCATCGCCAACCCACCTAATGGAATTACCGAGAAAGATCTTGATAGGCGATGGTGTAATTTCCCAGCTTGGCTCTATTATTATTGACTTGGATGCTAATATTTCAAAGGTTGCTGTCATAACCGGTTCGATTGTAAAAGCAAGGATGGGGGCAATCTGCATGTCTTCTTTGCATGAATCATCTTTGGAAAATTTGTGGTTCATATCAAGCGACGCATCGATGGAGTCCGTTCACAGGTTACAACGAACAATCGAAGATTATTCACCTGATCTAATTGTGGGTCTTGGCGGAGGAAGATCTGTTGACGCTGCCAAGATGACGGCATTTCGTTTAAAAAAATCATTCGTTAGTGTCCCTACTTCAGCTTCCCATGACGGAATATCTAGTCCCTTCGCTTCTATAAGAGGGAATAACAAACCTCATTCTGTCAAAGTAAACACACCTATTGGAGTAATAGCAGACACTCTTCTGCTTGCCAAAGCGCCCGGTCGTTTATTAGCGAGCGGGTGTGGAGACCTTGTCGCTAAGATGACCGCTGTCAAGGATTGGGAACTTGGACGTGATGAAAACAATGAATACTTTGGAAGTTATGCTGCTAATCTTGCGTATATGAGTGCAAAAATAATTCTGGATGAATCACCAAAAATGCGCGAGAATAACAGATTTGGAATACGAACAATTGTAGAGGCATTAATTAGTGCAGGAGTCGCATCATGCATTGCAGGAAGCAGCAGACCCTGTTCAGGCGCAGAACATCTTTTCAGTCATGCCGTAGAGTACATAGCTGGCAATGACTGTGGACTACATGGAGAACGCGTCGGCCTGGGCACTCTTATGATGGCCAAGCTTCATGGTATTGATTGGGAAATAATTGCTGAGACTTTAGAAAACGTAGGTGCACCAACAACAGCAAAACAAATCAAGTTAAATGAGCATCATGTAGTCAAATCTCTATTACTAGCGCAATCCTTGAGACCAGATAGGTATACAATCCTTACTAAAGTTAAATTAGATAAACAGTCTGCATTGGAGTTAGCCAAATCTGTAAATGTGCTTTGAGCCTTTTTAGCAACAATATTTCAATCTAATATATAGAAAAATTTAGTTACGTCTTACTTATTTCTAACTGTTTTCATCTCCTTGTTCTCTTCAGATTTAAAATCCCTCTGTTGTTCGTTGGAATTTTGATCATTGTCTTGCTGAGGTTGTGGTAATGCTGATGATTTGAAGCTTTCAATAAATTTAATTTCCTTCAAAGTTGGGACAAATTTGAAAACATCATTTGCAGCTGCACGTTTTATGATTTGCAATCCTTCGGCTAGGAGAGTTTCTTCAGGTAGTTCTATCTCTAACGTAAGTCCTTTAAGATTGATTTTAATCTTATTGTCATCTAAAGGTAGCCTTCTTTTTATTAATGATATTATTTTATCATCATCACTCTCAAGTTTCTTTACAATGTCAACGTCATACGTCAGAGTTCGGCCTGCAAATCTATGGTTAAAATCAATTTGAACTCTTCCAGATCCCACGTATCTGACAATTCCCGTACGATTATCGATTTCAATCACATCTCCTACTCTTACCTCATCAGCTTTCTCACCCAGCTTTCGCTGTGCAACCATTCTGACTTTATTAGGGTCTCTTTCTCCAAAGCCTTTATCAGGAGTAATTTCAACATCAATTTTGTCGCCTATATTCGCAGCTTCAAGAGCCTCATCCAATCCTTTTAGGACCCAGCCTTCACCGATAGATATAAGCCTTGGCTCATATCTGCGAGTAGGATCAAAGAGATCAGATTTCTTTGCTTCCTCTTCACGAGTTGTTTCAAAAACCTCGTTACTATCTTTAACTTTAGCAGTATAATCTACCAATATAAGAGAGCCTCTTTCCAAAGTCATAAAATTCGCTATAAATTTACCTTATATTAAGATTGATAGTCCTTCAAAATATATGGTAAAAGTTCTCAGATGACTTGAATTATTCTATCTCCTTAATCTTTTCTAAAGCAGCAGATATGACCTCCTGATTCACCTTAAATCCTAATATATTCATCGCAGACATAATTGATGCCAATGTTCTCATTACATGGTATTTGCTAACTTCTCCCATGCTTCCTACTCTGAATACTTTGCCCTTTAAGTCGCCAAATCCACCTGCTACAAGAACCTTGAATTCATCTGATAACAATCCTCTGAATTTCTTATCATCCATGCCGGGGAGATAATTGACAGCGATTACGAGGTTACTTCTGGCATTAGGTTTGGCAAATGGTGTTAATCCCATCGCACTTAAACCTGAATAGAATGCGTCAGCACAACTCCTATGACGTTTAATTCTTTTATCTATTCCTTCTTCTAAAATTATATCGAGAGCCTCACTGAAAGCATAGAAGAGGGGAAGTGCTGGTGTGAAAGGTGTCTCGTAGTGCTCTTCATAATATTTAAAATATCGTTTCAGATTAAGATATTGGGTTGGTGGAGGGTTAGATTGCATATACTGTTTAGTTCTAGGACTTATCGATATGGGCGATACTCCAGGAGGCGCAGCGAGCGCTTTATGTGATGCCGTTACACAGACATCGACGTTCCATTTATCTACAGGCAATTCATCTCCACCCAAGATTGAAACAGCATCGACAATAAAGTAAGTGCCCTTTCTGATTGACAGCTCACCTATCTTATCCAAGTATCGAAGTGTAGTACCCGTAGATGTTTCATTGTATACTGTGTATATCGCTTTGATATCATTATTTTTATCAAAGACTTCTTCTATCTTATCATATGAGGGATTCTCTCCAAAAGGAGCAGAAATTCTGATTGCCTGACCTCCCCAACTGTCTATCAAATCGGCAAGACGATTTCCGAATTCGCCGTTTACTGGGATAACTATCTTGTCACCTTTTCTAATGAGATTAACAACAGAAGCTTCTACAGCTCCCGTTCCTGAAGTTGTTAACAATATAATATCATTATTAGTAAGAAATACTTTCTGCGTCTTTTCAACAATATCTCTGTATAAGGTGCGAAAATTATCGCTTCTGTGATTAATTATAGGCGCAAGCATTGCATTCATTACTCTATTTGGAACATTTGTAGGACCAGGAAGCATAACTAAGTATTCCATGCTATTCCATTAGACGAGCATATTCTCGGATATTTATAATTACGTTGTGCCTAGTAAAAATGATAAGCCTGATTGGGAAATGCTTCTCTGTGATAAAATTACGTCGCTTTAACTTGTTACAGAATGCGAGCAAATTGGGATGTAATGTCATTGCTGCCTTTCAACCTGAAAACATTTTTTACCTTACTGGCTTCTGGGGAGAAGCAATTGCGATATGTACAGAAGACGGCTCCAGTCTTCTTGTTCCTAAGTTGGAAGTAGAAAGAGCTATTCAAGAATCGAAAGCATGCGATGTGATTCCTACAGAACGAGGTAATGATTTGATATGTAGTCTTATTTCTAAAATCGATAGAAAAATGACATGTACTGACTGTAGCGATCAGAGCATCATCAGAATTATTCAAAATCAAATTGGAAAAAAATCGTTCATGGCTAATGTCGAACCTTTCTTGGTTACTCGAATAATCAAAGATAGCGAGGAGATCGAAATGATCGAAATGGCAGCTAAAATTTTAGACAGACTCTATAGCATTTGCACAGAGGAAATCAAAGCTGGTTTATCGGAAAGAGAATTGCAGGCAAAGTTACTCTTTGAAGCGATGCTAATGAGAGCATATCCAACGTCTTACAAATCGTCACTAAATCCATTTATTATTGCTGGAGGACCAAATGGGGCCTTGCCGCATGCACAAGTTTCTGATCGCAAATTTATAAAAGGTGACATGATTATTATAGATCTTACTTTAAGATATATGGGCTATATAGCTGATGCAACTAGAACATTTGCGTTGGGTAGAGCAACATCTGAGATGAAAAAAATATATGATATAGTCAAAAGATCCCAACAGGCGGGTTTGAACGCATTGCGTTACAACATTCCATGTAGCCAGGTTGATGCTATTTGCCGAAGGATAATCACTGAAGAAGGTTACTCAGAATGCTTTATTCACTCAACAGGGCATGGAGTTGGTCTGGATGTTCACGAACCTCCATGGCTTAGAATAAAAAATGAAGAGATATTGAAAGCAAATATGGCAGTAACAATTGAACCGGGAATATATTTACAAGGCAAATTTGGAATAAGAATAGAAGACACTATTATAGTTGGTAATCAGTCCAATGGAGGAACAAGGATACTAAACGCGTTCACAAAGGATCTAATTGAGTTAGACTAGGCTATCAAACTATAAGATAGACTGGTCATACTACGGTCTCTTAAATTCTGACTCGGATTGAATATATGGACACACGTCAGTTTTATGCATTTACTGTCACATTTTATTTTGAATAATAAGGTTCTCTATAACATTAAGCAAATTTCTGGCTATGCTCAATTTGTTTTGAGGAGGTAGATGTAAAACATTTTTATGCTTATCTATCACAAATACTTCATTATTATCAGAGCCAATCTCAGAATCTTTTCTTCCAACATCGTTTGCAACGATTAAATCGCCTTTGCATTCCTTCAGTTTTTTAAAGGCTCTTTCGATTATATTAGTGTCGGACACATTATACTCTGCTTTAAATCCGACTAGAAAAGTTTGTTTGCTCGTATGCTTAATTTTGTTTATGATCTTTCTGGTTGGTGAAAGAGTCAAAAGTAATTTTTCTTTACTCGTGGAAATTTTCTTTAGGGATTTTCTTTCAGGAGTAAAATCAGCTACTGCAGCCGATAAAATGGCAATATCATATCTTTTGAAAGAGAGTTCAGACATTACGACATCATACATTTGTTTACTTGTATTCACCCTAACGATTTTTAGATTAGCCGAATACTTAGGACTATAAGTTCCATAACCATATACAAGCGTAATCCTTGCACCTAATCTGAGTGCTTCTTCAGCAATTATGTTTCCCATTTTACCCGAGCTAAGATTAGTTATTACTCTAATTGGATCAATATACTCTACAGTACTGCCCGCTGTAACTAAGATGTTTTTTTCATAAAAGAAAGATTCAGTTGAGTTGATCAATTTAGATATTATTGATTTTAATATTTGTTCTGGAGAGACAACCTTTGCCTTTCCCTCTGTAATTATAGGCTGCAGAAAATCTACCCCTTGATCTTTGACTCTCTGGATATTTTCCTGAATAAGGCGATTCGCATACATTGACTCGTGCATAGCAGGTGCGATAATTATAGGAATTCTAGATCCGAGAGCAACGCTAAGAACAGAAGTGACAGGTGTGTCACTGATTCCATTTGCAACCTTCCCTATTGTATTGGCAGTGCATGGGTATACAACAATCAGGTCAGACATACTGTAGTTTGCAAGGTCAATATGTTCAAGACTTCCTGTTAACTTAGTAACAACATTATTACCTGTAGCCCATTTCATCATATCTGGTGTGAGTAATGCAGATGCAACAGCCTCTGACATTACAGGATAAACTTCAGCACCGTGGCGTATAAGTTCACGCGCTAAATCAATTGCTCTGTATGCCGCAACACTCCCTGTAATACACAAAACAATTTTTTTTCCTCCTATCTCACTTCCCTCTGTAGCTACAATATCTTTTGATGAGTGAACTTTCGTTCTTTTTTTTACGTCCATTTCTTAATTATTTTTTTCTCCTTTAACATTTTGCTTAATTCCTCAAGATCAGAGGAACATATATGAAAGACGTTTCCTTCTTCTGGAAACTTACTTGACTTCACATCATTAATATAAACTGAAACAGCATCGAAAATAGACCTAGATAACTCTGCATATCGTTTTACAAATTTGGGTTTAATGTCTTGATATATTCCAAGTAGATCATGTAGGACAAGTACTTGGCCGTCGCAGCTCAAACCAGAGCCTATGCCAATAGTTGGAATAGAGACATTTTTACGAATGATGTCTGCCACCTCGCTTGTCACCATCTCTAATACAATACTAAATGCTCCAGCTTCTTCAAGCGCTTTAGCATCTTCGATTAATTTTAATCCTGAAATCTTTGTCTTTCCTTGCAAGCTATACCCTTCCCATAAATTAGTAGTTTGAGGCTTCAAACCAATATGCCCCATTACAGGAATTCCTGTATTAATAATTGCCTTGATTGAATCAATTATCTCAATACCGCCTTCAAGTTTCACTGCATGACATCCAACCTTGATAAATTTAATGGCATTTGCTATTGCCTCGCTTATAGATGCTTGATAAGATCCAAAGGGCATATCAGCAATTATCATTGCTCTCTTTGCTCCCCGTGACACAGCGCCGCAAAATATCAGCATTTCTTCCATGTTTATTTGATTTGTAGTTGGATAACCAAGCATCACCATTCCTGCGCTATCTCCAACTAACAAGATGTCTACTCCTGCCCTGTCACAAATCGAGGCAGTGGAATAGTCGTAAGCAGTTAAGACAGAGATTTTTTGTAATTTATGCTTCATCATCATAATGTCTTTTATAGTAAGTCTTTTAGTATTAGAACTCCCGCTATCTTTGTCTTGCATTCGCGCCACGCCGGATAATTTCAAATGATTCTGAGAGATTCTTGCTGTTGTCAAATTCATTTACAATCTTTTTGAGAATTATGTCTTTTTTCTGTTTCAGCCGCTTTGCTTCTATAACCATCGCGGGCAAGGCTCGAATAGCATTGTCTATGATTGTAACTGTTGCAGCCTTTGACGTTCTTGATAGAGGATTAAGGTCTATAGCGATTACTTTTTTATGCATTTTAACAAGAGCCTCTGTTCGATCACCATCTTCTAATGGAACAAGTATATTATCAGCTCTATAGATCCCATCTTGATCTACTGTTCTACGTTCACTCAGTAATTCAGGAATTCTAGCTGAGTCTTTGCCTCGGATACCTAGAACTGCCTTTGCACCCATTTTTTTTAGTTCTTTTTCGATTGCTAACTCTCGTTCTCTTGTCCAATAGAATAGATTGATTTCTATATCAGCATTGACTAGCGTAGCTAATTCGACAATTTCTTTTGGACAAAGTGCAGCAAGGTTACCGTTAACTGAAATCACAGGATGAATTGCAAGTAAAAGTAAAGAACATGCAGCTTTTATAGCTGTACGTGCAGTCTCAGTCGTTTTTTCACCCAACATATAATCAAAAGTCTCCCCTCTTCCATGAGCAATTAACCCTTCTGGTACTACGATACCATTTCTAAATCCTTTTACAAGCAATTCTCTTATATAAAGAGATTCTGCTCGCGGGTGACCGGATGGAATAATAGTTCGATGCATTGTTATCTATAGAGCTCTTGCTCCTATGTTGTCTATATCACATACAATCATAGTGCCTTTAAAATCCTTTAAATATTCTTTTACATAATTTACCCTATCTGAATGTACGATCGTAAAAATAGTCTCTCCGAATAACGCAACACCTGCTTGGATCCTATGAGATTTTAATCTTTGGAGTGGCTTCTTACATCTGAACTCAGTTAACCCTAGAGAGTGAGCAAATTGGTAAGACATTCTTAAGAATTCATCAATGTCTTTTGATACATATAATTTTTTTAACATCTTTTCACCAAGTAGATTTGCCAAAGTTACATGATTCATAAGAAATCGTTCGGTTGAAAGCGGGGCAATGCATAAAATTACAGCTTTATAATCTTCGAGATCAATTTTTTCTATAAGGCCTACTCCCGGAGCACCAATACCAGTTCGTATCTCGAATCCTCCTGAAAATTCTGCAATCACGGTTCCTAAGCCTGTTTTGCATGCAATATCGGCACAATGTGCAATTTGTCCTACCCCGTATTTGGTAAGTTTTGTGTTAAGTGCGTCATTAAGAGCATAGGATAGACTTAGGGCTGCTGCTCCACTCGAACCTAATCCAAAACCTATTGGTATATTAGTCTCATGCTTAATATTAATATAATATGGCTTGTGAAGCAGCTTAATATATTCGTCCACAACCCATTTGGACACCTTTGCGTCTTCGACTTTACCATTGATAGAAATCTGATAATTTGTAGTCTGATATTCAAACACTTCAACAGTTGTCATAATCCCGCGATCAATACAAAAACCTGCGCCCTTTGAACCGCTATAATGGTAGTCCCAACTATCGGTAGGTTTTATGACAATACCGGTAATGTGACCAGGACTGAATGCCTTAGCTATGGCCACTGGACTAGTGACAACTAATACCACACGTGATTATAGCATACCAAAAAATATAAAAATATTGTTTAATTAGTTTAAATAGGTTTAAACAGAATCGATGTCGCGCTATGCAAGAAGACTACAGAAAATAGGAAGTAGCATGTTAATATCTTTGCCCAGTGAATGGGTCAAGAATAACAACTTAAAAAAAGGCAATATGGTAATGATTGAAGTTAATAGAAACAACTCGATATCATTATATCCTTCTGATATAGAAGCTGAAGATGTAAAGGAGGTAAATATACCGTATCCTGTACCTTCAATAGAGAGTCTAATAAATCAAATCTATGGTGCTTACCTCCTCGGATATGATATAATCCGTATTAGAGGTAAATCTTTAATATCTTTTGATGATCGAGAGCTTATTAAACTCGCGATGAGAAAACTTGTAGGACTAGAAATAGTTGATGAGGATGGATCTAATATAATTTCACAGTTCTTACTGGACGCCAATACATTAGATGCAGAGAAGATTCTTAGACGAATGAGTTCTATCGTAGCAGGAATGTACAAAGATACGCTTTTGGGATTTCAGAAAAGGGAAAATGGTATCGAGAAATTGATTGCGACTCGGGACGACGAAGTAGACAGACAATATTTTTTGCTAGTGAGATTGATAAGAAGCGCAATGATGGATCAGAAACTGGCAAGTAAACTCAACTTAAGTAATATTGATATTTTAGATTATCGAATAGCTGCAAATCATTTGGAGAGCGCTGGTGATTATATTGCTGATTTTGCAACAGCTTTGCCTATCATTTGTCATGACAAACTAATCACAGAGATAACTCAAGCCGGCGTCTTAATTGAGAGAATGCAAGAAAAATCAGTTGCCGGCTTTATAAACAAAAATCGAATTGAATCAAATGAAGTTGTCAATATGTATGGTAGATTTAATGAGCTGTTGAATTTAATAAAGAAAATATCAACAAAGACAGAAATCTACCAACAAGATGCAACCATTGCAGTTCTTATTTCGATCTTTTCAATGGATAAAATTGCGAGATGCTGGGTAGATATAGCTGACTTAATAAAGCCGGTATACTTAACAGCGCCTTTAAAGAATGCCTAAGATTTAAAAACAAAAGTCGGTTCTTCACCGAAGTAAACTAAGGTTAGGATTTATAACTATGAAAATTACCTCTTTTGCATAAACTCAATTGCCTTATTTTTATCACTACTGATAGTTCAAAATGAGAGTGTCGTTATTGCCAATTTCTATTAATATCTTATGCATTAGAAATTAGATGCCAAGGAATTAGTAATAATTTTGTTCATCAAAATTGCTGAACCCCACTAAAGGTAAGACAACTTCTATCTTTACAATCAGTCATCTCTTCTTTTAAGGATTAATAAGTAGAGAATACAGAGAATCTTCTAATAGCAGCTGAGGCTCTCTTATGAAACTTGAAAAAATGGCAAAACAAACCAAGAAGATGTGTATATTAGATAAAGCTAGGAGATCAAGTCCGCACCAGAAACCATGGAATCGGAAGAAGAATCAAAACATTTACGAGCTAACTTTTGCATCGGAGAGAGGTACACAATTAACTGTTGGTCTGTTTGGTGATTGAAAATTAGAATTTATAATCTTAAAAGATGGGAAGCATATGCTTGTCATCGAAGAATCCCTAGGCATGAGCATTATAGAGAATATGAGCAGGTAAAAGATACATGGATTTAAGGAAATGATCTTTAAATTAGTAGCGGCCATACAAAACGTAGTTTGGGAGTGAATAAATGTATTATGTATTGCTCCTTTAAAGAAAAATAAGGATTTACTTTTATAACAGAGTTTTCTTAATATATTGATGTCAAACCCCGATATTACAGATACAACATCTATAACAACTGCTAATAGAACAAAAAAAGTTACAATAAAAGATATGACTCCTGAACAAACTGCTGAAGCTATTAAGAATATTGCTAGAAATATTCGTGAAGGATCACATAAGATGAGAGAGGCAGTAAAAGCTATACGCCAGAGTGGTGCGATTGATGAGCTTACAGAGGCAGTTCGTGAGGCTACAATAGCAGCACGTGATACTGCTAAAGAAATTAGCGATACTGCAAAGGATATGAAAGAGCGTGGTGTAATAAGGGAAACTATTGAGGCTGCTGAGGAAACTAACATATCAGCTCGCGAGACTGCACAGACAGTGCGGGACACCGTAAGCAGAAAAACAACTCAGCGCCAACAAACATCAACAAGTCAAGCTGAACTGACGGGAAAAACTGCGCGAACAAAAACATCAGAAGCGTCCTCTCCCTAGGTTTTTTAGGGTGGCAACATTGTGCTATAGTTAATTGGTTTGCTTAAATAAGGCAGATGTTCATATCACTCGACAAATATCAGCTAAATTGACGCTCCCACTCAGATGGTATTTCTTACTGTTCTATGGTATTCCCCTCTTTCCAATTGAAATAAGGACAGCCGGCAATCATTCGAAATTTAACTTAAGTTTCTTTCGATAGATTTTATTGACAGCCGCCCACTCTTTACCGAGTACAACAGCTATTGTTGATGAACTTTATTAGAATCTTGCCTTACTCGCAAGGACACCCATATCGATATAATGGTTTAATAAGATCAAATGGCCTTATGTGGATCCGCTTTTTGTTCTCTCAGCTATACATGAATATCTTGAAATTCCGTATAGATTATAAAATCTAAACATAAAATCTAAACAATACAATTACTTCATCATATTTTAGCTTAAATCCGTTTGGATACGAAACGTCATTCACTCACAATCTATAAATGACAACTTGTAACAATGGCATATGTCCTCATTTATAATTAGATTCATCAACTGTGCAAATCCTGGGTGAAGCAAGGAGAGCTAGCTGAATGTTCAAATGTAATGAATCATAAACATGCAAACAATGAAGGGCAATTCCAAAGTTTTTTGGCTAGCTACCTATTTTTTAGTATATATTGAACTTACATCGAGCATCTTGTATGATTTCAAGCTTGTCAACAGTTAAATTATATTGAATTTAGGATATAGAAAGTTAATGGTTAATTTGTTCAGACGCTGGAAACCGAAAGGAAAAATGTATAGCTTAAGGTGTTTCCAATGTGGTTCCGGATTTATTTCAAGTTACGATCTTGAAGCACCTATATGTAGTAAATGCCTGCAAAAGGCCAAATCCTTAGATTCAACCATAGATAACGAAAAGATTTGTAGAAAATGTGGCAAAAATGGCGTTATCTACGGTAAAGTAGAGTGTCATTCTTGCTATTTTGGATTCGAAAAGAAAGAATCATCTCGATGAACTCATGGGCTAAATATCGCTCCTTAAACTATCAATCTGCTTTATAATATATTGTATTTAGTATACACTCAATTTAATAGATTAGGCTTATTAACAATGGTTAAACCGAAAGTAGCTATAGAAAAATTAGTCCCTTCATGACTAATCAAAAATATTGGAGAAATAGATGGAGCATTGATCAACAAAAATAAACGTCATAGAGATACTTAATCTACGGATGATATTCTTCTAACGAATTTGGAAGACATAGTTAAATCAGAGTAAACAGTATCCAAGAGTGTGAGCTTATGGCATTATCTTTGCGAACCAACTGATTTAAGCCAGAATCACAATGTGGTAAAGTTATAAGAATCTGGGTCGATTGGATGAACACAATTCAGTAAACACACTATTTAAAAAGACATTTTCTATTACATCTGTCGCCATTTTATAGTTGGCGAATGCTACTACACTAAAGGGGATTCGTCTATATGCATCCTGAATTGGCAAGTTATTATATAGACTTATATTTTGATCGGCTGAGTTGCCTTATCGCGTCATAATTAGCACCAAATCCATATCAATTCTAAAACTGATTTACATATAGGAAGATGGCATCTTATGTTTAAAATCTATTGACTAATGAAAATATGTCGTTTATTTGATAAGGGTACAAATACGTATCAAGATGGGATAAATGAAGAATGGCATGGTGGCTTATTAAATTTCCCGTATTGGTAGACGCATTAATCAAGAATATAATCACGATTAATGCGCCGATAACTGACCCTAAAATTATAATTCTAAATTTTATATTACTTAATTTAATATCCTTTTTTCCTTTTTTTGACTGTTCCTTAATCTTCTTCACTGCTTCCTCTTTTCTCTTCTTCGCTTTCTTTGAATTTAGCATTGGTATCTTCTTTGTTATTGATCCATCCAAAGTAGATTTTTGAACCTCGTACAGTAGCGCTTCTCCTCGTTTAGATTTTTCATTGAAGAGTTCTAACGCTAAAGAGTAATCATCTTTTTCTTGACGTGATCTTTTACCTAGACTGCTAGTCCATTCTATAATCCAGGCTTTAGTGAAACCTTGTGAACCTCCGTCTGAATTGTTATTAGTACTGTTATCCAATAACTTTCTTAATATTTATTATAAAATAATAATTTATAAATACCTACGTTTTTGTCACAACTCATTTATTAATTCTATCATAAACCAGAGCGGAAAGAATTATTATTAACTGATTACTTAGAATTTAAAATTAAGAAACTAGCAGTATCGAACACATATATACTAAATTATCTGTTTAGGTTTTAGGCGCTCATTCATATCCTTAGCCTGTTTAATAATGATTTAAGCAATTAGCACACAACTAATTAAAATTATTTCTATACCTCCGCGTCTGCCATATAAGAATCTTAATATCGTGGCGATGCATTCTAGTTCTATAAATAGAATAGAATCACAAAGAAGTCATCTGCAATTAATAAAATGTTAATGGTGTATTATTGTCATGAGAATATCGTTTGCTTTGGAATCATAAGATTGGTTGTTGGCGAGTTGATGATAATATTTCTAATACCTTCAAGTAGCATTATATTTTTATTTCAAATAAATGAAAAGTCAGTTTTAATTGATCTATAAATTAGGTTTTATATTGCGTTTTTAATGACAATGAATCAAGAAGTAATATCTTGCTATGGTGCTACAATAGGGGTAGTAAGTCCCTCTCTATTTCTATCTTCGAAGAATCAACAAGATCCCGTTCTTATTGCACCATGTAGAAGATAATATTAATAGCTACGTTGAAAAAACGACAGTTTTTCTTTATGAGGTTAGTGCAGCTTAACGTCAGATATACTGTGTGCTATGTCAATAATTCCTCAAATATTTATAAAAAATTCCTTATACTCAAGTTAAATTTTAATCTCGTTCTGCGACACAATTCTTTTAAAAATATTTTATAATTGCCCGAATATATCGAAGACATAATCATTGAAATCACAGAATATTTTGATAATTTCTTTCAAAATATCTATTATAAGAGATCATGAATCTATGATACAAATCAAATCGTATCTTGAAGATTGATCGTCATAATGAAATCAGAGGTATAACAATCTTCTAATTTTTTAGCATGGAAATAAACGATAAACAACAAACAGTATGAACAGATAATTATTGGTTCTCAGAAACTATCGGCATATTCTATGTCGGGTATTGGAGCATCGAGAACTGTTGCTATTGACGTAGATTCTGTTCTAGCTGACGCATTATTTGTATGGACAAATGAGTATAATAAGCGCAGACACACAAGAATAACTAAAGGAGAAATCATAGCCTGGGATATTCCCAAAATCCTACCTATTAGTGCAGATGAAATCTATCAACTTTTTAGTTATATATGGAAGTATCGTTGGAAAGAAATTCCTCCTACTGAGCCTCAAATAGGAGAGATAACACGGAAAATCCACCGTAAGGGTTATAGGATCTCCATTCTGACAAAGAGAGAAAGACCAACAGTAGCATATGTTGCAAAATGGCTTGACTTTCATGACGTTTATTCTGATGATTTGCTGTTTATTTACGATTCGACGCCTAAAGCTGAATATCCATTTGATATTTTGATAGATGATGCTCCAAAGAACTTAATAGATATAACTCCTCCAAAATCTGCAATCTTATTCAACCAACCATGGAACAGAGATTTTGACTGGCCAGTAAGAGTAAACTCCTTGAGTGACGCAGAAAAAATGCTCTAAATAAATTGAAATGATATATAGACGATTGGAATTCTGAAATTGACTTTGAAATGCTGCAAATTTCTGTGAATTATTTCTCTCGATCAGCGATAACTAACTTCGACACTGCTAGGAATGAATGTCAACATTTCTAGTTAAAGGAAATTTATCTTGAATTCATATCTCAGTTATTCCCATCTAAAAGTAAAAACGAATATGACAAAAATATACAAAGCTATATTGTATGAGAATAGAGTGTTAAACTTTATTTGGCCTAGTTCTGCAAAGGACAGGTTGATTCGAGTTAATATTGCTACTTTATTTGATCATTTAATGTAATCTAAAAATCTTACCCACTCGGGGAACCAGAGGTCATTTTCTGAAATACCTATACCACGAGCAAGAATTGCAGGAGAATTATAGTAAACTGCATCTGCTTTGATGTCTTTTTTCAGTGCCTCGTTTATACCGTCTATGGATGAGACTTTGCCGATATACTTATTTGCAATCAATTCTCTATTCTGTGTATAAAGACCAACCTGGCGGCCATCTACTGTTGGAACATAACATACTACAACATAGATGCGGCTTACGCCAGCTTGCCTTAAATAATGGATCGTTTCCCTGACTGTTCCTCCAGTCTGAATTGTACCCTGCATAGTCGCTATTTTCTTATTCTGAACAAGATTTTCTATTACAAATTTTAAAGATTTGCCCGTGGTCAACAATTTATTTTTGCTAATCTGTTCTGAAAAGTCAATCATATGATCGGAATCATCATATCTATCTTTGATTATACCCTCAGAAGACTCAAAAGTTTTGGAATATTTTTGATACTCGGTGCTAAAGCCTAAAGTCATTGGACGAGTATAATCAGGTTCAGCGTATGCTGAATCAAGCTCTACACCGTTTGCTAAAAAATTCGCCTGTTCTTTGCCAATATTTTTTCTAATGGCGTAAATACTTTTGCCATTGACTACTGCTGTAACATGAGATTCTCGAATAAATTCAAAGGGATCCATCATCACTCGATCTTTCGAGAGATGAGCAAGAAGCTCCAACCCATTTTCTTTACTCAATTTTATTAATTGGCCCGCCGTTACATCATTAAAGTGCATGTCGATTAATGAAGTCCTTAATGAATTTTCCGATGCGATAATGCTCAAGGTCTTGGACTTGTTGGTAGCCGTGACAAGTGGCTTGAAGCCGCCACTATTTCTATAAGCATAGATGTTGTTATCCAGTTTTAAGATAATATTTCCTTTCAAATGTCTGTCCAAGAATTCTGCTGCTCGTTCTGGATTTTGTTTTTTGATTAATAAATCTACAAATATGTAGTATATTTTAAAAAGAGAATCTGATTCCTTGGCTTGTCCAATATTAGGATGCAAGTATAACTTTTCAGTATCTACAAGGAATCCATCAAGCAATACCTGTATCATCCTCATGCTAGGAAATTGCGGTGATCTCTTGGAAAGATATCCTATTCCATTATCACCAAATAATTTTTCACTCTTAGCAATTTTCAAAATAATGTCGTCAGAAGGAAGTGATCCTTCCTTTTCGGCTACTCCATTTCCTATAGCGATTTTCCAATAGGCTTTACCTCTGTGCTGCAGCATTCGCATTGAATGTGCAAGATAATAGATTGCATTCTTAGACGAGTCCGCACCAAGGTTTAAAACGGCGACAATTCCAGCCAATTTCACTTACCATGTTGTCTTAATTATAAAATAGATAAAAATCTTCTCTGAATTAAGAAATTATACCTTATGTGGGATAATTTTATTTCTAAGATCTAAATTTTTTGTTTTAACAAAGTGGAGTAAATTATTTTGCTTGCAAAACACTTATCATTTCATCGTATTATGATAATAACGAATTTCTTCTTGATTCTGAAAGATATTAATCAGGACATCTTATTTCCTTATAGTGTTATTATGCTTATAGGTATTGTTGGCAAAGCCAATGTTGGAAAGTCTACATTCTTTAATGCAGCAACAGCACTTACTGTGCAGGCCGCAAATTACCCGTTTACAACCATTAATTCAAATATAGGAGTAGCGTATGTTAGACAAAACTGTGTATGTACAGAATTTGGTGTTCAAGACAGTCCAATTCATTCAATATGCATTGAGGGCAATCGGTTTATTCCAATAAATTTGATTGATATTCCTGGCCTGGTTCCGGGAGCTCACCTAGGCAAAGGCCTAGGAAATAAATTTTTAGATGACGCAAGACAGGCTGATGCTCTAGTTCACATTGTGGATGCATCTGGTTCTACCGACAGCGATGGTAAACCAATTACTCCAGGTACAGGAGATCCTATATCGGATATTAGGTTTGTAGAGGAAGAGTTTGATAGGTGGCTTGCCTCGCTTGTTAACAGAGACTGGAATAAAGTTTCTAGAGAAGCAGAAGGTCAAACACAAAATCTGGAGCAGATGCTTACTAAACGATTATCCGGACTAACTATTAGGCCCAGTCACATAGCTAATGCTCTAGCTGAAACGGGGTTGTATAATAAAAAAGCAATTTTATGGACACAAGATGATATTTTTAGTTTCTGTAAAATTATAAGATTAAAATCTAAACCAATCGTCTTAGCCGCAAATAAAGCAGACCTTCCGTCGGTAGACAAAAATATCAGTGCGATTAAAAAAACAGGTCGTGATGTCATTGTGTGCGCTTCTGAAGCAGAAAATCTCCTAAGACGGGCTGCAAAGAAAGGGATTATTCATTACCTTCCAGGGGATAATTCTTTTACTATAAAGCCGGGAACAGAGCTTAATGATATGCAAACAAAGGCGCTTACCATGATACATAACGTAATTTCAAAGTATGGCTCAACAGGTGTACAAGAACTCATAAATTATGTGTGCTTCAAACTACTAAATTTAATAGTGGTTTATACTGTAGAAGATGAGCTTAAATTAATAGATAAAAAAGGCAATATTCTTCCTGATGCACGATTACTGCCAGTAGGATCTACTGCTAAAGATTTGGCTTGTGTGATTCATGCTGATCTGGTAAAGGGTTTCCTATATGCTATAGATGTACGGACTAAACAGAGATTGAGTTCAGAGTATAAACTCAAAAATAATGACGTTATCAAAATTGTTTCTGCAACAAGTAGAGGTTGATTTTGATAATATGATATCCCTTGGAATAGAAAGCACTGCCCATACATTTGGTTGTTCCGTTGTGGAAGACAAACCAGCTAATAATAAAATTGGCAAAGTGCTTTCAGATAAACGAGATATTTATAGACCACCTGAGGGTTCTGGTATACACCCCCGTGAAGCATCGAGACACCACACGGAAAAGTCTACCGATATTTTGATGCGCTCATTAGAAGAAGCAAAAATTACTATAAAGGATGTAGATATCATTGCCTATTCTGCGGGACCGGGATTGGGGCCTTGTCTAAGAGTAGGCGCAGTGATAGCAAGAACTTTATCTACTTACTATAAAAAACCACTTATCCCCGTTAATCATGCCTTAGGACATATTGAATTAGGGGTTATGCTTACACATGCTTCTGATCCTCTGGTATTACTAGTATCCGGTGGGCATACAATGATTCTAGCCTTCTCAAAAAATAAATGGAGAGTCTTTGGAGAAACTCTTGATATTACTATAGGACAACTGCTCGACCAATTCGGACGATCATTAGGTTTTGCATCTCCGTGTGGAGACAAAATAGAACAGCTTGCGAATGGATCATCAGAAGAATACATGCGTTTACCTTATGTTGTCAAAGGCAATGATGTCTCTTTCTCAGGATTGCTTACATATGCAAAGAAACTTGTTCTAAATAAAAAGAATGAATTTTCAGAAATCTGCTATTCTATACAAGAAACTGCATTTGCAATGCTCACAGAAACGGTAGAACGTGCTATCTCGTTTACTGGTAAAAGAGAGATAATGATAGTAGGAGGAGTTGCGGCAAACAAGAGACTTGCACAAATGCTTAAAATTGCATGTAAAAGACAAAATGGAACATTCTTTATTTGTCCTCTCCATTTCGCAGGAGATAATGGAGCGCAAATTGCGTGGACTGGACTTCTTTATTATAATACTCTTAAGAAGGGCGTAAGTATAGAAGAATCCTTCATACGACAGTCTTGGAGAATAGATAGTGTAGACGTTTGCTGGCGTGATTAACTATCTGTTCATGTTGTCATTTTTTGCTTCTCGATTGCCTTTACCCAGTTGCTATTATTAAAAACGCCAAACTTGTAAACTGTGTGATCCACAATAATTGTAACTTTTTTTATCAGAACGCCTTCTGCCTTTACAGATGATATTTTATCAAGGGGAATGTCTAAAACCGCCTCACCAGTTTTTTTTGAAAGAAGAACCATTCTTCCCTCAGTCTTTTCGAAGATCAGCCGCCGGTTAGTTAAAGTGAGTATACCATTTCTAAGTTTGTCTTCTGCGCAATCTTCTTGCAGGATCATTTTCTCTCCACTTCTTCGTTCAATAGCACTCACATTTTTATCTTTAAGTGCAATGATATATTACTATTGCAGCAGACAAAGAAACTACTTAAGAGAGGAGCTGAGGCTGACATTTATGTTGGTAACTGGCATGGTAAGAAAATGATCTCAAAGATCAGGAATGTAAAGTCATATCGCCATAAATCATTAGATGATGAAATTCGTAAAAGTCGAACAATAAATGAAGCCAATATGATTTCTGCTTCTAAAATGACGGGTGTTGTATCCCCATTCTTATATTTTGTAGATCCTTTTTATGCAGAAATTATAATGGAATTTGTGGAAGGCAAAGTCGCAAAGGATATCATAACTCCCAGATTATGTGAAGAAATTGGAAAATATACTGCATTACTCCATATGAAAGATATTATTCATGGAGATCTCACGACCTCAAATTTTATCGTCAGTAAAAAATTAGTAGTGCTTGATTTTGGGTTATCTTATTATTCCAAGCGTAGGGAAGATCGCGCGGTGGATATTAGATTAATTAAAGAGATATTTAGTAGTGCACATGTATCATTGTACAAAGATGCTTACGAAGGTTTTCTACTAGGTTATTCTGAAATATATGGAGAATATGAAACGCAGAAAATCTTAAAAAATGTTTCAGAAATAGAAAGGCGAGGAAGGTATACACAATTAATGCAGTAACAAGATTTCTCATAATACTTTGGCCTTTCTTGTATATGCCGTTTTTTATGATGCGAAGATGGCCAGAGTTTAATTCTAATAAAGAAGCTTATCTTGAGTATATTAGGTCTCCGCAACCAATCCGAATTCAATTGATAATTTCGAGATTAAATAAATATTAAATATTAAGACACTAAATATTAAGGTACTACAAACGTTAACTAATTCAAGATTCCATTTCTTAAATATTTGTGACTCTGATATGAATGAATGAACGAATGAATGACTTGTTAACTTATTTGATGGAAGAAGGAATTACTATAAGCGGCATAATAGCTAATGCAAAATTGAATGAGAACTAAGAAGTACTTTTGTCAGTTAGTATCTTATAGTTTAATCAGTTTATCTTATACTAATCCGCACCTGTATGGTGAAATAAGAGTTCTGTTATTTTGGAGTAAATTTATTTTGTTGTTTCAGGGATACTGCAATTTTCTATTTTATGCGATTTATTCAATTCTCAGTTCATTATAAGTCCGATAGAAAGTATACTATATTTTCATACATAATTTACTGACTAGTAATGAACAAAAAATATGAATGTCCTTTTATGTCGACTGCTATCTATTGTAATAGATGAAATCACTTCACTTTGCCAGTAATAATTATAATAAGTATGTAGAGATTCAGTCAGTCTTGCAAAAATACTCTATTGATGTATATTTTTCAAGAACAATATTAACTGAGATTCAATCCAATTTTTTGATCGAAATAGCGAGAGAGAAATCGAGATCTGCGTTTGAACAGATATCAATGCCTATTATTGTAGAGGATGATGGGCTCTTTATTGATGAGCTGAATGGCTTCCCAGGTCAATATTCATCTTACTCTTTTGAAACTATCGGCAATGATGGATTAATAAAATTATTAATCAACTCAAAAACAAGAATTGCCTACTTTAAATCGGTCTTTGTATTCTATGACGGTAATATTCTACAAAGTTTTGTAGGTGAAACAAAAGGGAAGATAGCTCATAGACCGATGGGTAAGGGCTGGGGATTCGATCCAATGTTTGTTCCTGATGGGATCGATCTAACATTTGGTCAATTACATCAAGAAAATAGAAAGGAAGAATTTTCCCATCGAACACAAGCACTGATAAAATTTGCAAATTGGTACAACTGTAAAAAAAGAGCAGAGCATTAATAAGTAGAGCAGCATGGCAGCAACAACCTAATAATAAGAGGTGGAAATGAGCGAATAATTTTAACATTTTTTAGAGTTGAATTTGGGAGAGTTCATCTTTAATTTGTTATTTCTTATCGCCTTATTTGTAGTCGTCTAGATAAAATCTCTTTTAGGAGTTAATTTTTTGCCTGTGGTACTACTAAATATAGTGGTTATAGTCGTTGACTGAATTCCTGCTACTTGATTATTCAATTATGATTCTTTCTAAAAGATTACACATAATCGGTTCTTCATTCTGTAGTTAAGTATTCCCTGTAAAAACGAGATTGGTAAAAGACTTTCTACATTAAAAATAGGTATACTCGGTCCATCTTCTGCTTTACCTTTATGCACTAGATTATTGTAAAGGAATATATCCATTAATCCATCTATTAATATATCGTTTATGATTCTGCAAAACTACTATCCTAGAAACCTCGCTTTCATCCATTATAAAAAAGTCGGTTATTGTGTCATGTAATTGAGAAGCAAAATTGCGGACTTCACTCATTTCGAGCATATTGTTTTTCTTAAGTCGTTGGGTAGACATACCAATATGCATGTATGACTTCAGTTCAATGAAGTGCGGATTAGCCTGTCGAATCATTTCTGCTAATTCATCGATAATTGTTGCATTATCATTATACTCTCTGATCATTGTCATTCTTAGGACTGTTCGAGTATCAACTGTTGCTAGAAATCTCAAGCTTTCCCACCACCTTTCCCACGCATCTTTATGACGTGGCCTGTTAATACGGTAAAACATTTTTCTATTGGATGCATTTGTCGATAAATAGATCTGAGTGGGCAACGCATCTTCATCAGCCAATCTACGAAGCATTAGCGGTTCCTGACCGTTTGTCACTAGGAAGATAGATTTTGTAGCCTTTAAATTTTTTAGATATATTATTAACTGGGGCAACTTTGGATACATCGTAGGTTCCCCAGATAGTGAAATAGCATAGTGAGTGGGAAGCAAAGATTCGTCTATCTTCTTCTTCTCATTCTTTTTATTTCCATAAAAACCGTTGATCAATTTCATTCTCTCGTGCAATAATTTCTGTACAATAATGTCAGGCTCATCCACTAACTCTGGAGGCATTTCCAGGGTATCATAAAATTCGGTTGGACGCCAACAATATACACATCTGTTCTCGCAGTTCATAGCAGCTGGAGTCATTTCCATACATCGGTGAGTCGAAATTCCATAGAACTTATGCTTATAGCAATTTCCTTCATTTGCAAACGACTTTTTTGTCCAATGACATAGTTCAACGGCCGAATGGTTATACACGCCGTACTTTGCCTTCTGTAATTTTGATTTTAGCGGTAGTGTAATTTGGATAAGATTGTCTTGTGTCGTATGTGAAACATGCTCATCAGAGCAACTCATTAGGATGTTTATTCAAAAACAGCATTTAAAGTTTGCAATATTTTAAGGGTATAGGTGAGCTATAATTGTTAGCATTTTGTAGACTGTTCGAAAACTTAATACGTGTAAATGGCATTTAAAAATTACGTACATACATTAGTTTATATATACATCTTTTTATTCCATCAGAATCAGCAATACCACACTTATTATAAATCAACTGTATTACAAGACTTTAGCACATTTTAGCAAAGTTCAGAGAATAAGACAACCAAAATCTAGCTAACAACATCACATTTTTTAATGCTATAACAATGAATACTTCCTATAGTGTAATGATTGATACCAATGAAATAATGAATATTGGACTCAAACTTATAGATTGGAAAAGGATGCCTCCAGACAGTGCGATTCATGTTAAGGGAAGAAAAATCAAAAAGGTTTTGATTGCAGTTGATGTCACATCTGCCGAATTAATACTTGCAA
Organism: Nitrososphaeraceae archaeon; assembly: GCA_035639375.1. Lineage (GTDB taxonomy): Archaea > Thermoproteota > Nitrososphaeria > Nitrososphaerales > Nitrososphaeraceae > JAJNBK01. Next base: position 1,739 of record DASQYF010000072.1, on the reverse strand, counting down.
AAAATTTAGGATGTGATGCGGTAATTGCACATCATCCGTTGGGCTCTACTGCGCTTAACTTTTACAAAGTCTTTGATAGACATATTGAGTTTATGTTAGAGCATGGAGTTCCACAGGACAAGGCAGAGGATATTGTAAAGAAGATGAAGGATAGAATCAAGGTCAAAAGTCATGCGCATATATATACTGACGTGGTATCCACCGCGAGAATTCTGGGAATGGCTCTAGTAAATATTCACCAGCCATGTGACGAGTATATGAGAAGAAGAATCTTAGACAAGATAAAAACAGGTTATAATGATCTGGTATTGGATATAGTAAAATCAATAGAAGAGATTCCTGAATTTAGAAACTCAGATACTAGAATAGAGGTTTGCTATGGAAGTAAAAAAAATAAAATTGGGAGGTGGGCTCTTGTTATTGCTGCAGGAACTAATGGAGGATTTCCAATTGCTAAAGCATATTTTGAATATGGAATTTCAACCGTGATCTATCTGCATATTGATTATAATGATTTAACCAAAATATATGAGGAAAAGCTGAAAGGCAATCTTATTATTCTAGGTCATCTCGCAGGCGATTCAATTGGATTAAACGCGTTAGCTGATAGATTAGAAGAGAAAGGGCTTGAGACTGTCAGATTGGGAATTATACCTTCAAAGTAGGAAAGCAGAATTATAAGATCAGCTTCGTAGTAACTGAAGGACTTATCTAACAATTATATACAGTAATTGTTGCAATTTAGATAATGGCCTTCGTAGTATAGCCTGGTTAGTATAGGCGGCTGTGGGCGAAGGCTCCTAAATGAGCTTTTTGGTAGAAACCGCTTGAGGAGGGTTCAAATCCCTCCGAAGGCCTGTATTGAGTATCGTTTTGGTCCGAAGGAATTATTATGAACGCCGAGAATAGTTTCAATTATAAGGTTAAGCAATATGATTGCTTAATATCTCCGAAAATACTTTTTAAGTCAAATTATGTAAGCACAGAATGACATGTCAAAGGGTAGGATTTTGATAATTGACGATGAATTAGATATTACTCTTGCCTTCAAAAAGGGTTTAGAAAGCAATGGATTTTTAGTAGATATATATAACGATCCTGTCATAGCTCTATCTAATTTTAAATCAGAATTTTATGATTTGTTGTTAGTCGATGTTCGAATGCCAAAAATGAACGGTTTTGAATTATATCAAGAGATAGAAAAGGTAGACAAAAAGGCCAAGGTTTGTTTTATTACGGCTTTTGAAGTGTATTATCAGGCATTAAAGGAAATATTTCCGACGCTAGACGTAGGGTGTTTTATCCGAAAGCCAATAGAAATTGATGATCTAGTAAGAAGAATAAATTCAGAGCTAGATTCAAGCAATAATGATAATTGAAGTATCTAGTTATACTTGAAAATCCTTAGACCAGTAACAGGGAAAGTTGAATAAACACTAATGTATAAAAATGCGTGTTAATTTCTACCATAAATAAAATAAAAAAGTTAGTGCTTGAGATTGAAACTGAATTTGTTATATCTTGTGGTTGCTATGATGAATACTATGATGGCTACTCCTAATATGATTGCAGCGATTGGTCCAAATTCTGGTATGATGTGAGTACCTGCAATTTCTATTTTCTCAGCACCGTTTTCAAATCCAATTTCTAATGTCCTTACTTCGTTGTTATTTGATATTTCTTCAAAGTCTTTGGGCTGGTCATCAACGAATACTGCGTATTCTTCATCAGTATTTCCT
>DASQYF010000071.1:0-8974 GCA_035639375.1 Nitrososphaeraceae archaeon | reverse complement strand
TCTCTCTCTTTTCTTACTTCTTTTCCTTATCAAAAAGCTGACATCATTTCTTCATTTATTAACCTATTCATATTAATCTGGGTAGGAAATAGAGTTAAATCTATCTTACATTCCACCTAAGTCGCTAGTTGAAACTTAATTAATTAAGTTGAGACTTTTGGAATATTAAGACTAAAATCCAGACTGTTATGGATCAAGTTACACTCCTGTAAAAAAATTAACCATTGAGTAATCCTAAGAATGTATGTTTTTTATCATTCATTATTTTCCTCGTTGTATTTTCTACATTTTAGATAATTGCTTATTATGTTATGTACAAACTCCTACTTTGATAAATTGGCAAAAGTCCAGCATGAACTGAATCAACTAATCATCTAACATTGGAGAAACACCTTTTATAATACGAATTGTTGATATCACATATATCATTGCCAGCCACCAATACTCCTACCATCGATTCTGAGAGGACGCAGGTACTTCATGGGTTTGAGAAAACTACTGAGGCAATAATCAGATTCTTTCATACTGCAGAAGATTATATGAATATCTGTGCAGACCATACTTGGCCATCCGTAGCAATGGGTGTAGAAGTGTTTAAGAAAGGACTATATGAACTTAAAGAAAGGAATGTCAAGTCAAGATTTGTAACAGACATCACAAAAGACAATATTAAGTATTGTAAAGAATTAATGCAAATATCTGAACTTCGTCACCTTGATGGACTTAAGGGAAATTTTGCAATAAGTGAAAAAGGGTACACGGCTTCGGCTACATTGCAGGAAGCAGCTCTGCTACAAGAAGTCATATATAGCAACGCTAGAGCGATTCTTGATCAGCAGCGGTATATGTTTGAAACTTTATGGAGTAAAGCAAAACCTGCAGAACAAAAGATAAGGGAAATTGAAGAGGGTATTGACTTTGGAAAGACAGAGATAATCCAAAGTCCAAAAAAAATACTTGAATTATTCATAAACATGATAAAATCAGCCAAAAGTGAAACACTACTGATGCTGCCTACAATCAATGCCTTTCTTCGTGAAGAGCGCATAGGTGCAATAGAACTTTTAAAGAAATCGGCGGCAGAACATAATGTAAATGTTAGAATCATAACCCCAAGTAACAATGATGTCGAAAAGATACTGCAAAATACACTATCTGTAGCAATGATAAAAGAGCAACAAGAAAACCGGAAGAAAGAGAAAGGTTTTGAAGTACAACGTAGCAATATTCAGTTTAAAGAAACTGCGATGACTACAGTTACCATAGTAGTTGTTGACAAAAGAGAATCTTTGGTAATCGAAAAGACAGATGATTCCAAAGAGAACTTTATTGAGGCAATAGGATTGTCCACTTATTCTAATAGTGAACCAACAGTTATGTCATATCTTTCAATCTTTGAGGGTTTATGGAGGCAAGCAAAATTGTATGAAGAGTTAAAGGAAGCAAATGAACAACTACAAATTCATGATAAAATGCAAAAAGAATTTATCAATGTAGCAAGTCATGAGATGAAAACACCTACTCAAGCCATTCTTGGAACTAGCGGGTTGTTGCAGTATTATCCAGAAAAAAAAGATGAATTGATAGAAATAATACAAAGAAATGCCAAAAGACTCCAGACACTCATTGCTAACATATTAGATGTCACAAGAATTGAAAGTCAGACATTAATACTAAACAAGGAGCGATTTAATATCCGTGACGTAATATCATCTCTGATAGAGGACTACAAAGACAGGACAAAAAATAGCAATATCGAAATAATTAATAATAATAATAATAATAATCCTATTTTTGTAGAAGCAGATAAAGATCGGATAATCCAGGTTCTCTCCAATCTGTTAAGTAATGCGATCAAGTTTACAAATCAAGGGCAAATATCTATTAATTTATCTGAAAAGAAGAATGATGACAACCATTGGGAGGATGGAAGAAAAGAAGTCATTGTAAGTGTTACTGATACAGGTAGCGGGATAAATAGTGAAATTTTTACAAGGCTATTTTCTAAATTTGCTTCAAAGTCGTATCAAGGTACTGGATTAGGATTATTCATCTGCAAAAGTATTATACAAGCTCATGGTGGAAGGATATGGGCTGAAAACAAGGATGCCAGGGAAAATAAGAGTGGCGCTACTATTACATTTAGTCTACCTGGTGCCACTGACATAAACACTGCCAATGGAGATAATTAGCCCATGGATAATAATAGAATTTTAGTTGTAGACGATGAACCTGATCTCACTAAGGTTTCTACCTTGGCTTTGGAGTATCATGGATTCAAAGTTGATACATTTAATGACCCAGAAGAAGCATTATCAAAATTCAAGCCAGGTTCATATGATTTGATTATCCTTGATATTAAAATGCCGAAAATGGATGGTTTTGAATTATATCATGAAATAAAAAAGAAAGACAACAACGCTAAAGTCTGTTTTCTCACAGCAAGTGAATTGTATTATGAGGAATTCAGAAACGAAGAGTACCGCGCGTTGGATAGAAACCTGTTTATTCGAAAGCCAATAGATAATGAAGACCTAGTAAAACAAATAAACAAAATGATCAAGAAATAAGAATACATCCTCTGTGCATGGGAAAGAAAAGATAAACTTTTGTCTTGAGGTAGGAGCATACACTCTGAGAGTGGATTACTTATACTAGTGTATTGCATCTAATCGTACCCTGACCTTTGGTTTTAATACTACAAGAGACTCCTAAAGGTAGAATTAGACAGACACGTATAAAATAGAGAACGAATGTATTCCTTTAACTAAATGAAAAATTAATTAAATTACATTAGAATTAAACAATGCTACTAACAATAATGTATAGAAAGTGTGTTGTCATCATTATACTAACGAAATGACAATCATAGTCCAAGTATTTGTTATATTCGACAAGCAATATCGAAGAATATAGACATATAACTAGCATTTTTTATTAGAGTATAGATAACAACTTCTTTTTTCCTTCTGTATAGAGGCCATAATACTCTCAGTATCCACACACAGATATGACCGCATAATACACACATTTTTAACAAATGTACTCTCAGTGGGCATAAAATAAGAAGATGAAGGCTTTAATACCTCCTCGGCTTTCTAACCGCCGCCAACAGCAGCACAGCCCCATCTGCATGTAAGACCCATAAAAGGAAGGAGGCTAATAAGTCCTATTCCTACAAGCATTCCGATGATGCAGATATTGAATTTTGTTATCTTGAACATATCATCTTTATTTTCGTTTGTCAAGTATTACTATTATTCTCAGCAATATTTTTTAGAAATCAAAACTTACTTTAAAGATTAGCAATATTGTTAACTATTACAAGTATAAGCTATTAATAAAAAAGGAGAGGTACTGAGACAATATTTTGGCTAGGTTGATCTTTACCTTCGGTAACGAATAACTATGTTCCTAGATATAATACAAGATAAGGCCTAAATAAAGCGTCAAGATTGATTGGGCCCAAGGGGATGTGAATCAAATTTGACGTGAATTTAGGGCCCTTAATATTGAATCATAGATTTTTCACGCTGCGTACTCTTTCTGGGAATGTTAACTCCAATTATAATAAATAATACAACCGTAAATGCTGTCTATAATAATAATACTAGATATCTTTTGATTGTAACTGGTAGTATTATACAGCTACATATTACAGCAAATTAATGTTTGAGAAAAATACAATGACATTAATATATAATATTATATGTTTATATCTAACGATAAATCGTACAAGATGAACACATGGTTTCTGTGTTTTATATCTCTGTTTCAATAATTAGTATATTTATCATTGTTTTATTATTATCATCATCTCTGTCTTCATTTGACTATAGATTCTTCTTTAAAGCTGCACAAGCTTATAGTGTTACAATTCCGGTACGTGGTACTAACCCTTACGGAATTGCAGTTTACCACCCCTGATAAAAAATCATTGAATGGATCAATAATTATTAATGCGGTGTTTTCTGAAGAATAATTTTTCACCATAACCACCTATCCAGTCCTTCCTTTCGTTGCATTTAGGATTAATTCGGCAATCTCATCTGGGTGTGATACAAGTGACGCATGGCTAGAGTTAAGTGACAGAGTAGTAGCATTCATCCGTTCTGCGAAATTACGTTCGGCATCAGGATAGATAATGCGGTCGTTCTCAGACACCTGAAACCATGCCGGAAGCTGTTTCCAAGCTGGAGGGCCAGATTTTTCGCCGAAAATTGATTGATTAGGAAGCTTCTGCACAACGGCCATGATGTCGGCCTCAGTACCATCAACATCTTGGGCAAATGATTCACGGAATTTTTCTTGGCTGATGAATAAAAAGCCGCCACTGTCAGGCTTAACGTTGTCTAAGGTTTTCAAAAAGTCTTTCGGCCACGTTTTGACGTAATCATTGAGCGATTCGTCTTCATCAGGAGCCAACGCAGCAATATAAACAAGGCCGGTAACGTTAGGATTATTATAAGCAGCGTTCGTGATCAGGATATTTCTGAGGGCATTATATCGATCTTGTTTCTATAAGTAATTAAAAATAATTGGAGCTAAACTCGGTTTAGTAGAACTCTGCTTCTCAAGCGAAGATTGATTAAAAGAAAAAAATTCAAATGTCTTAAAGCTGATTGCTCCTTCAAAGAAAACATTTAACAGCAATACTTCTAGATATATGGATTATAATGTCAAATAAAGTCGATAGTTTAGATGTCATAATTATTGGAGGAGGGCTTGCAGGCCTTACCACTGCTGCGCTGCTTGCCCGTGCTGGAAAGGCAGTAACGTTATTTGAACATTCATCTAGAGAGATTGGAGGTCGTGCAAGGACTGCAGTAATAGAAGGTTTTTACTTTAATCAAGGACCGCACGCACTATATCTCACTGACGCAAATGACTCAATTTTAAAGGAGATAGGCATAACTTATACTGGAGGCATTCCTGCAGGGAAAGGTTATTTAATAAGCGGCGGCAAGAAACGTGAAATTGCAGGTGATTATAGTAGTTGGCTATCTGGGAAGAATGATTGGAGTCAGTTCTTTATTTCACCTACCAAAATTGATTTTTCACAATTAGAAAGTGTTACAGAACAGGAATGGCTAGACAAAAATATTCACGACATAAACGATGCTGAAATAATTAAGACGATTTTTAGGCTAAATACTTATGCAAACGATCCAGAGATTCAGAGCATAGGACCGGTACTTCACCAAATCTATGTGGGTAGTCAAGCAGGAGTTATGTATCTAGATGGAGGCTGGCAGACACTTGTAGATGGACTCTTAACGGTAGCCAAAAACTCAAATGCAAGGATTGTCATGGGAAAAAAGGCAATCAGGGTGAAAAGAACTGATTCGTCGGGATGGCAAGTCCTGCTGTCTGACAAAACCCAAGTATCAGCAAAGGTTGTTGTAATAGCGGCAGGTCCAATGGATGCCTATAGCCTCTTCGATGACAAAGAGAGACCAGAGGTACTGTCCAGGGCAGCAAAGGAGGCAAAACCCGTACGCCTAGTGTGTCTGGATGTTGCTCTTAGCAGCCTTCCGGACAAAGATGCATTGTTTGCTTTGGGAGTAGACCGTCCACTATATTTTTCGGTTCATTCTACATATGCAAAGCTTGCTCCTGAGGGTGGGGCATTAATCCACGTCGCAAAATATCTTGGTACTTCAATTGAACCAAAACCAAGAGAGGATCAACCAGAGTTAGAAGAGTTCCTTGATTTCCTGCAGCCAGGATGGAGACAGGTGCTTGTTAAGAAGAGACCACTGCCCAACATGGTGGTATCTAATGCTCTTGTTACTGCTGCAACAGGCGGATTAGCTGGAAGACCTGATGTAAAGATTGCAGACAATTTGTACATAGTAGGAGACTGGGTAGGCAAGGAGGGATTATTGTCTAATGCGTCAGTTGCAAGCGCAAAGCACGCTGCCCAGCTAATTTTGAATGAATGAACTATTTTTATCTTAATTGGGATAATTAACAACAAAGCGATAATACTTACGACATGATAGCAGATTTTTTCAGCTAAGTAGACGCCATTAACTTATCAAAGTCTTGTTGATCCCATGCTTGAGTTTCTCGATCAACTATCTCCATTAATTTCTGCTTCTTCTTTTTTTATCTAACTGAATTTCCATCTGGTAGAATTTAGATTATATATCTGAAAAGAAACTCTTATGAAGATACCTTTTATAAGTAACGAGTAATGGTTGAAATTGGTATAGCTGAATATTTCAGCATGGGAGAAGCACTTGGAATTATAGGTAGTCTGTTTGTAGTTCTATACCTTCAAGAAAACAAATGCAGACCCTATCCGCAGATACAGAAACAAAAATTCTCAATGATATGGAATAAAGAATGCGTGAAATTACTCAGATTGGAGTAGAACGGCCAGAACTAATTAAAGTACTAAGTAATATTCCAGCAAACTATTCTTCACCAGAGGTATCATATGCTTATTATATTCTATACACATTTGCATATGTATTCCATATGTGGCAAAGAGGAGTAGTAAACAATAGCGAATGGACAGGATGGTTGCGATATATGAAAAGCGCTATTAAACAAGGTACTATAGCAGAAATATGGAAACCGTAGATGCAGGAAAATGATTTGATCCTGCCTTTGAAGAATTCATTAATAAAGAATTATCTAAAAAATAATGAAAAGAAGAGCGTTTCAAGATATTGACCTGACCCGGTATATCGGCTTTCACTTCCGCTCTCGTCTCTCCATTTCCAATATTCGTGTTGCTTATTAGGAATATGTCAATAAAATAATATAATGTCGGATTCAGGATGTAAACATCCTAAATTAATTCAGAACATGTAAAGCCTAATTCCTATGGTTGTGAAGATTGTCTTAAAAATTGGTGATTCTTGGGTTCATTTGTGTCTTTGTCTTATTTGTGGCCATGTAGGGTGATGTGACTCATCAAACAATAAACACGCAACTAAACATTTCCATTCAACAGAACATCCGATTTTCCAACTTTTGAACCTGATGAGCATTGGAAGTGGTGTTATATGGATGAAACATTTGTCTAAGTTAAATTGAAGGTTAATTTGTTCTGAACAAAACTCTACCAATTGCTAAACTCAAACAACATAAATAGCAGTGTGCCTGCTATCTAAAGTATATTGATTAAATAGAGCAGTTATTGAAATTGTCGAACAAAGGAAAGAATAGGCCAAAAATAAATTAGAAATACCTAATTGACTATAGATGCTGAAGCCAGTTAGGAAATATTATTGTTCATTCTATAGAACAAGTAGCAAATAAGAAAGTAACAGGAAAAATAGTATTAGGTTAAACAATTTTTTACTAAATGATAAGAAAGAATATGATAATTGAAATTCTTGTAATGTTAGAAATAGTAAAATATCTTTCATTTCATTCGATTACACTTTTTTAAAAGAAACTAAAATTTTATTATTAAATAAATATTATAGTATTAGTATGAATCATTCGGTTATCATTCCAGAATTTATACCATATGAAAAAATAAGAAGTTTTATTCCAGAGGTTGTTAAAATACAAAAGGGAGATAACGTTAAATGGATAAATGTAAGTAGAGATTTTCATAATTTATATTTTTTTGGGCTGGTAGAAGATCTTTCAAAAGTTGAAATCTTAGAACAACTACAAATAGGTCCAGGTGAATCTAAGGAATTGACATTTAATTATGACTATTCACAAATTGATTATATCTGTAAGGAACATACTATGAAAGATATGAAAGAACATAACAGCATATCTATATTCATTCAAAATTATCGCGATATGAGCAATACTGAAAGACTAAAATGTCTTAGTAAAAGATTCAATATTCGACATCAGTATTTGTTAAGTCAATTGGATGGAAAGGAATAAAAAATTGGAGATTAAATAAGAAGATGTCTAATGAAAAAATAATAGACGTAGATGATACTTATGATAAAGAAAAACTTGGTTTATTTTTTGATCCATATATATTTAATGAACTTAAATCATTCCGTTCCTATGGAATTGAAGTTAATAGACTGATCATTGTATTTTGGGATATTAGTAATTTCTCAGATCTTACTAATGAGCTTTCCATAGGGAAAAGAAAGGAAGAACTTTTACTTTTTTTAAAAGAATACTATCATGCAGCCTCACAAATTATCAGCAAAAATAATGGAATTTTGGACAAATTTATAGGTGATGGAATTTTTGCTTACTTTGGTATTAAGGATATAAATTTTGATGACGTTCCTAACAGAACAATTCTGGCTGCTATTGAATTAAGGAAAATATTTGATGATATAAAAAACAGGCATCTTGAAATATGGAATAATTATTTTGGTTTTAAACCACATACTAATATTGATTTAAAATGCGCTATTCATGTAGGAGATGTTATTTTTGGTTATTGGAATTCCCCTTCAAGAGTACAAATTACAGCAATGGGAAAGAATGTTAACTTTTGTAGTAGACTTGAAGGTTATGCTAATAAAAACCAAATCATTATTTCAGAGGAAGTTAATAAATTAGTTATAGACAAATTTGATACTAATAAATTATGTATTCCAAAAAGTGAAAGGATGAAATCCTTCAAACATATTGATCATGTATATGAAATAATACGACCTAAATTTTGATGATTGTCTTGTTTTGCTAATATGTAAAAGATTATTTAAATAGAATCACTAACACTACCATTAAGATATCTACAAGAGATACTACAGAATAGAATAATACAGAAGAAAAGAGAGATACATTCATCTCATAATAAAGCATATCTAGAGAATCTGTGGACTGAGATAGAAACATTGCAATGGGTATCAGCACAAATACTTACACTACTGCAGCAATCACCAGCCACTAAGATTTAACAGTACATTTTGGTCCTGACTATCATCTCAAATTTGTTTTACCTCCCACCGAACCCGTAAGATTTACATCCGAATCCCCCAACCTTAAATGTTATAGATTCCGAATCGCATAACAGCTTAATTTG
>DASQYF010000070.1:0-2529 GCA_035639375.1 Nitrososphaeraceae archaeon | reverse complement strand
TGTTGCCCCTTGGGATTTCCAGTCTGATAAAGCTGATATTGTATGGAGATACATCTCCGCTCATGCAGATAAACTAGAACAGGAAGGCCATCTGCTGGGGCTTCAGAAATAATAAAAAATTCATGATAAGTGAATATATATATTTTTATGCAACTATAATATGGAATTGTGCTATTCATTGTCAATAGAAATAGATGAACAATTCATATGGTGTCTGGAAGAGCTATTCTCTTGGAAACAATAATATTATTTTTAACGATAATAATCTTGTAAGCATAACGGATATGAATATGGGATGCTTGCTATCTTGTAGAATAAATGTTAACTAACACAGAATTGTTTCTTTAAATAATGGTATCAGAATAGCGATTGCAAAGTAAAATAAATAGCACCTTTGGAACATCTTAGTTATACCAATTCACGCTTTTTAATATAGCACATTTGATGATGATAATTACTAAATATTTTTAAATTAAACAGACTCAATTTCTATGTTGTATATTTTATCGGATAAGTACTTTTCAGTTACCTCTAGTATACTTCTAACTAATCGTGGTAAGTGATTATTTATATATATTCCATTTTTCCATAGTAAAAAGATCTTAGTTGTTTCTTTATGGACGCAGTACAATTTTAAATAAGTCGAATTGCTTTAACGTTTTATATAACCGCAATCCCGTAGAATCAGGTTAGTTATATTATGGTAAAAAGGAAAAATAAAAGTGAACGAATCAAACAAGCTAGTAAAGATTATCATAGAAATAATAAAAATAATAGTAATAGCACTGAAGAAAATAAGAAGCAATCTGATAGAGAAGAATCTTCTCATTCCTCATCGTTAGCACAAAGAGAAAGAGCAAAGCAAGAAACCGTTTCCGAAGTTTTTGATTCATCAGGATCTCATGCGACGGTAGAAATGAAAAACTCAATTAGTATGCAAAAAAAAGATGTGAAGGGAACATTATCTACTAATGAAAAGAAAGAGCCAGAAAGGACAGGAATGGTAAATACTGGGATTATGGATAATAATGTTAATACAGATCTTCCAGTGATAAATCCAGTGAGAGAACAACAAACATCTATAATGATAGAGTCAAAAGAAGATGAGGTGGCAAAAAGGGGAATAATAATACCAGACTACAAAAAGATACAAAATATAGAAAGTTATATAAAACAAGGGAATTTGAATTATCCTAATATATTTACAACATGTATCAGCTTATGGCAAAATTATACTATGGCATGGATTATAACATACAAGGAATTTGCTAGAAATGTAGAAAGAATGGCTGAATATTGGTACCAACTCTCTTGGAATCCTTCGTCAGCCAAAGAAGAAGAATATCATCAACAATAAAAGAAGGGTAAAAACAAAATACAATAAATAGACTTATGCGTATATTTTATTCATTTAAGATAGAAAGAATGTAAATTATAGCTACTATGATGATTTATCTTTTAAGATAACGCTTTGAAGTCATCCTGGAGATATTATAATTGTTATTATTATTATTTTTGTGTGACTACAAGATTCCAGTCAAATTATATCACAATTGCCAGCATTATAGGTTCCTCGTGTTAAAGTCATTAGTTACATCGTAAGTCTCTTTTTATATTCTTTGTATTTGTATTCTTCTATGGACAAATTGTCCACAAACTTTCCATCATTCAGTTTCTCTTTGCTAACGAATCTTCAGTTAATTTTAACGTTTAAATTTGTGGCTTACACTCTAAGATAGATCCAAATAGACCTAGTAATGAATGGAGTAGCTAGAAAATCCGATATCGATCTGCAATTTTAAATATTTGATGGTGGTGGTGTGTTCTTATGTTCAGATTCGATTTATGTCACCTCAATAATTATAAAATCTTACGGTTTAAAATATGAAAACTCTATCTAGATTAATGTCTGTAAAGCATCTTCCTTTTTTAATATATAGATTAAATACACACTAAAGGTGAATTCTTTTTTATGTCTAAGAAAATTCGGGTTGCTATTGCAGGAGTTGGAAATTGTGCCTCTGCTCTTATTCAAGGTGTTGGTTATTACAATACAAATAGAACAGAATCAATAGGTCTTACTGCATATAATTTAGGAGGATTTGAACCTGGTGATATTGAATTTGTTGCAGCTTTTGATGTAGTGGATACCAAGGTAGATAAAGACCTTTCAGAAGCGATCTTTGAGAAACCAAACAACACAGTCAAGATTTATGATGTAAATAAAATGGATGTCAAGGTTAAAAAGGCGGAGGTGTTAGATGGAATAGGCAGACATTATAATGAAAAGGTCAAAATCTCTAATAAGCCAACCACCGACATTGCAAAGGTTCTAAAAGACACTCAAGCAGAGGTTCTTTTAAACTATCTTCCTGTTGGAAGTCGACGTGCAAGCCAATTTTATGCTGAAAGATGTCTTGATGCAGGAGTTTGTTTTATTAATGCCATACCTGTTTTTATTGCCTCGATGCCAAAATGGCAACAATCATTCCAAGATAGAAATCTTCCGTGTGCAGGTGATGATGTAAT
>DASQYF010000069.1:0-12879 GCA_035639375.1 Nitrososphaeraceae archaeon | reverse complement strand
ACAAACTACTTTCTCTTATTTCTGGAGCCAAGGTATACTTCCATCCGCTACCAGGAGAACCTTTCGGAATATCTACTGTGGAAGCAATGAGTGCAGGATTAATTCCAATAGTCCCATTTATTGGAGGACACACAGAATTTGTACCATTGAAGTACCAATTCCGTACCTTTCCAGAAGCTGTGGAATCGATCGCAGTTGCCATGGACGCACCATTCTCTGAAAGGATAATAATCAGCAACTCTGTAAGAAGGTTTTCAATATCTAATTATATAAAATGCTTCCAACAGATAGTAAAGGAAATGTTAATAATTCCACCTAACACTAACTATCAGAAAATAAAAAGTGTATCTCCTTTTGTCTCTGAGACATATTAGGCAAATAGTACATAGCGCAGAGTAGTAAAGTAATACGAGAACGGATGCATCTTTAATAATAATTATAAAGTTATTGTTATTTTTACACTGTTCAAAAATCAAATTAGATTCGATATTTGAATTATTTAGTGAGATCAGAAAAATGTTTTTAATCTATTCGCAGTTTTTTAGATGCTTTGCCTAATGGATAATTTTGACTCGAACAATGCACACTTTAATTCTAGTAATTTCTCATTATTCGGATAATTACAAGGACATTGAAAAATATATTTTTCACGTTCATTTTTTGCCTTCATGAGGACATTAGGTTTTATAAAAAAGTTTCTGCTTATAGAATGTAATTACATAAGCATATCCGCTTATTACAACATGAACATCTATTGGGGCTTTGCATGTATTTGCATTTTTTGTTATGGGTTTCACACGTTAGCATCCTATTAGCGCTTTCTATATCCTCATTGGTAATTTGCATTTTCTATATTCTGATTTTTATAGGTTAATCTGCTGTACAAGCTATTTTAGAGAAACCAGCTAAAAAAAATCTACAATATATGATATTGTAGTATTTTACTCTGATTCCATTTCCATACTATATTCTATTTATGGTCTCCCACGTGCCTTACGGGCGTGGGTAGTTAGGGCCTGGCTGATATCAATTGAATCTCTATTGCCTGTTTAACTCTTTTACAAGATAATACATTCGCTGATAAGAAAGTTCAAGGTTTTGTTGCTCCTCCAGCAGTGTCTTTATCTTTAGAAGATGAGCCTTAATTTTGCTTTCATTTCCTTCAAGAATTAATTCTGCAAATTTGTTCGCGTTGTTGACATAATTTTGAATATACTTTTTAGCTGACGGATTTTCCGATAAGAGGGTTACTATCAGATCGGGAGCATCTGTAAAAATACTTCTGCAAAGCAAGGATTGTAGTCCAAAAGTTGTTCCTGAGACTTTTTGTAATAGTCTAAAATTTTCCTTTGCCAAAAAACTGCCAAAGATGATGTTTGTGTAATGAGTTAGACCCAACACTAATGCAATTAATTCATCGTGGATTTTAGCATTAGGTATGACGGTGATTAATGCGTCCGGGAAGAGACAATTAGAGATAGATATTTCTGTCTTTTCATCTTGAACCGGAATCAATAAAATATTCATATTCTTAATATCGTCGGCGCCAGGACCAAACATTGGGTGTATACATAATGGACGAATAGCACCTGAATTATTTCTTAATGCCTTAAATGATCGATATTTTACAGAAGAGATTTCTGCGAGAATTGCTCCTGTTTTCATTTTAGATGCACATCTTTTAACTGTTATTGGAATATTTTTCACTGGAACACAAAGGAATACTATATCTGCGTTCTCAACACAATCATCAATATTATCACAAATTGTAGAATTATCTATATTACTCTGGAAATGCGGATTGATATCATAAAGAAAAAGATGAGCATTATCTCTTTTCGAGAAATAATTTGTGAACCATGATCCCATCTTACCCCCTGCACCTATAACGGATATCTCCTTTATCATGAACTATTCTTTCATCATAAAGCTGAGGACAGTACTTCTAATCCCTTTTCTAAAACTTCTTCGCTCTGACATGCAGAGATTCTGATGAATCTTTTATAAGAGTCTCCAAATCCGCTTCCAGGAGCTATCGCCACTCCTAGCTCAAGCAGCTTATCTATAAGAATGATATCATCATCCGTACCTTTCCCAAGTTTTGGATAAACATACAGTGCACCATCGGGAGCTACAAATGACAATGACATTTTTTTCAGTCTGTTGCAGACAAATCGTAATCTTCTCTTCATTACTTCCACATTTCCACTAATACTATCACCTATTGCTGATAATGCAGAATATTGCATCGGCTCAGCAACACTGGTTAAAGCAATAGATTGAATTTTGCTCATTTTAGTTATTATGTTCTCATTAGATATTCCATATCCAACCCTAAATCCGGTCATAGCATGACCTTTTGAAAATGATGATATCATTATGCTTTTATCATAGCCATAATCCAAAATGCTTTTGAATCCATTAAAAGAGTAATCAGAATAAACTTCATCGCTAAGAATATAAAGACCATAATCTTTAGATAGCTCTATGATTTTGCGCATTGTATTATCATCCAGGATCTTGCCAGTAGGATTATTGGGATAATTTAGAATTATCATTTTTGTGTTGCTGTTTACCAAGTCCTCAAACCTTTTTAAATCAGGATTCCATTTTTCTTCTAACGTAGTTTTTATTATTTTTGTCTTTGCTCCTATGAAATCTGCGCATTCTCTGTAAGCAGGCCAGGCAGGCTCTATGGAAATGATTTCATCACCCGACTTTACCAATGAAAGAATAGCAGAGAAGACGGCAAACCTTCCTCCTGGTGTAACTATAACTTGTTCATCATTAATCCCATTTCCTACCTTTTGTGCAATTGCTTGACGCAATTTTGGAATACCACGAGTTTCAGTATAATGATATTGTCGAAGGTCATATATTCTGCCAAGAGTTTCTTTTACAATTTTAGGAGGCAAGAAATCAGGCTCTCCTACTTCCAAGTGAATAATATTTTTGCCTGTCGCTTGAAGATGTTTTGCTTTCATAAAAATACTTAGATGAGTTTGTCTATGTGGATTATTATTTTGTTGTTTATTCTGTAGTCTCACTGATTCAGTTAACAACATATTGATTAATCTTCCGGAGAATTCTGAGTCCATTCCGACTTCTTCTGCCATTTTTAATGCAGAATTTCGGAGTTGACTTTCAACCCTTTCGTCTTCTACATCAATATTATTTTTTGTTTTGATTTCTCCGATTTGCTTTGAAATTTCCATTCGTTTCTTGACTTTATGGATTATATCTGCTGTTATATCACGAATTTCGTTGCGTAACCTATCGAGATCATCAGTTTTGTTCATTTAATACATCACCTCTTTAAAATCGGTGGAATGAATCCAGCTCTTATTGCATGATCAGCTAGAACCATAGATACTGCAGATTCTACTATCGGTGGTGCTCGTGGGACGACACATGGATCATGCCTTCCTGGAACATTAAGCCCTATTTCTGAACCGTTGGAAATATCAATCGTTTTCTGGGTTTTTGCTATGGATGCTGCAGGCTTAAATGCTATTCTTATTACTATCGGCATACTAGTTGACAATCCTCCCAATATTCCGCCTGAATTATTAGTCTTAGTTACTATTTTATCACCTACCTTAGCATATGGATCATTATTTTCCGATCCTCGACGTCTTGATCCATCAAAACCTGACCCGAATTCGATGGCCTTTACTGCAGGTATACTAAAAAGTGCCTTACTTAGGTCAGACTCTATTGATCCGAATATAGGTTCTCCTAGTCCTACTGGTAATCCAGAGCTAATGCATTCAATGACTCCACCTAGCGAATCACCCTCTTTTCTTGCATCCATGATTGCAGATTTCATATATTCTGCTGTTTGCAGATCGGGACATCTTACTTCATTTGCATACCTATTTTTCTTTATCTCTTCTAATGTTAAGTTTTTTGCTCTAATACCTCCAATTTCGATGGTATATGCAGTTGTTTGTACTTGTAGGCAGTATTCTAATAATTTCTGAGCAATGGCTCCGGCCATTACTAGCGTGGCAGTCAATCTTCCTGAAAATCGTCCACTTCCCCGATAGTCTGCAAATCCACCATATTTTATCATCGCTGGATAATCAGAATGCCCTGGTCTTGGCGTCGTTCTGATTAATTCGTATGGTCGTGAATCGGAATCTTCATTCCATATAACCATACAAATTGGTGCGCCCGTGGTAAAGCCTTTAAAAATTCCTGATATTATTTCAACTTTATCTTGTTCTTTTCGTTGTGTAGTAATGACGGACTGACCCGGCTTTCTGAGATCAAGCTGCAACTGAATATCTGATTCTGTAAGTGGTAATCCTGCAGGGCAGCCATCCACTGCCATACCGATACACTTACCATGACTTTCGCCGAAGCTCAATGCGACAAAACGTTCACCGATTATATTGCCAACCATATTATCAGTACTGCAAACGTTATTGTTCTTCTCTATTTGGGCTTTTTGGCATAAATCATATAGACATATCATTTATCTTCCAATTATTGTGATATAAACAGTCAAACTTTAAGACATAAGTTATATACTGTTAAAACATTCAATTCTGAAATTTCTTATTCTCTTTGTACAATAGGCTTTATATGTGCTCCAAGCTTGACCATATCTTGAATAAAGTTGGGATAAGATACATCTACTGATTCAGCTCCTGACACTGTAGATTTTTCCGTTAGCATTGATGCAATAGTAAACGCCATAAACAGCCTATGATCATTATAAGCCTCGAGTGAAGCATTCTTTATTGTCGTTGGTGCTGTTATCGATATTTCGTCCCTTTGCTCTTTAATACTTGCACCAAATTTCGCTAATTCAAATGCTATATTGGAGACTCTGTCAGTTTCTTTTAATCGAGCATGAGAAACTCCTGTAATTCTGACGGTTTTATTAGATTTTAATGCTAATATAGATACTACTGGCAACAAATCTGGACTGTTAGTCAGATCGAAACTACCTCCACTAAGATTTCTGGCTCCCTGAATGATTATCTCGGCTTTGCGTTTGTCGACTTTGATTCTACCTCCCATGGTTTTAACAATCTCAATTATATAGGAGTCAGCTTGAGGAAGAAAGAAGTTAATACCTTGTATAGTAAGACGACGTCCAGCAAGCACTCCTGCTGCTATAATCAATGCTGCTGTAGAAAGATCCGCAGGTATGTCAAAAATAGTCGGCTTGTATTCATTATTCTCTATAAAGTATTCAGAGTATTTGGTTTTCTGCTTTATGGTAACACCAAATGCTTTCATTATAGCTAACGTTGCATCAATATAGGGGGCAGAGACTTGCGCCCCTGTAACTTTCAAAGTGATATCTCTAGCTGCATATATAGACGATATTAAGAGAGCAGAGATAAATTGGCTTGAAACAGTCCCATCAACTACTGCTGCGCCTCCCTCTATACCCCCACCTCTAACGATAAGAGGAGGAGTACCATTCATTTGTGTTGAATGACATTCAACACCTAATTGTTGCAACGCGTCTAATAGAGGCTGCATGGGTCTTTTTCTCAGACTTTCATCGCCTGTCAGTACGGTAAAACCTTTATCGACCAATGCAGACATGACGGTAAGAAGTCGTATGGTAGTCCCAGAGTTCTCCGCATTGATAACATTTTCTGGCGTGTCAAATTTTGACTTTCCTTCTATCCATAAAGTACTATTCTTATGGATAATATTCGCACCTAGAGATCTGCAGGCATTAAGAGTTGCAAGCGTATCTCTGGCAAGCAATATGTTTGTAATAACAGATTGCCTTTCAGCAAGGGAACCAATAGCGATAGCTCGATGGGTATAGCTTTTGCTTGAAGGACATCTGATTACTCCATCAATTTCAGATCTTGTTACTTGGACGCTAGCCAACTAATTTTTCTACACTTGCCTTTTCATTATTGACAGCAGAAATTAATATATTACCTTTGAACTTCGAAAATGCGGCTTTCACGCTTTCTACATTATCCTTATAGCATATTGCAGCTATGGAAGGTCCATTTCCAGAAATACTCGCTGATAACGCACCTTTTTCTATTGCGTAAAGGAGGGGTTCATAGTTGGCGCTAAACGCGGCAGAAGTAAGGACACCATTCATTTTCATGGCTTTCCAATAGTCCCCTCTTTCTGCTATTTTAAAAGCATCCGAAAAAAGATCTGATAGCATTCGCAACTTATAGATGTCTCCTCTTTGATTATTATATGGAAGAAAAATTATTGCAAACAGATCATCCTCAACTCTTTCTCTACGAATCAATTTACATAAGTAATTATCGGTAATAACAAATCCGCCAAAATAACATGCGGTGGAATCATCATAAGCTCCTGTAACTGTTACATTGGCATCTCTTGACGCCCTTACAGCTGACTCCAAAACAGAGTGATCGTCTACTTCATCGGTAGCAACCTTTGTACAGGCAAGCGCTACAGCATTAGAAACTGCACTTGAGCTTTTCAATCCCCATCCGGACGGAATATTTGAGCATATCTTTACACTTATACAATTGTTATCAATTATCTCTTCAGGAATAGTATAGTGAAGGATATTCTTAATCAATTTGTCTGGTTTGCTACAGGGATATTTTATGCCTTGACCGTCACTTACTTTTACTTCGGCTGTTACATTTAAAGAAATCCCTAATGCAGATCCTTTACCGGTAGCAATAGCATTAACTATAGATATTGCTCCATGCATAGTGGATCTAACAATAACCTTCATACAGGTCCTCTAAAATCTCCAAGTAACGACTTTTTCATTACGTCTCGTGGAGCGCGAAGATCTGTCCATATCTCGAAAGCTCTTGCACCTTGCTCTAGCAGCATTTCATATCCATACACAACGTCCGCTCCGGCATATCTTGCATTTTCTAATAAATTAGTGACGACTGGCTTATAGACAATATCATAAACAATGGTATTCTTGCTTATATGTTCATAACCTATTAGACTTTCTTCTTTTTCTTCGTCCATCCCAATAGAAGTCGTATTTACAATTAGGTGCGACTTGACAGCAATATCTTTGATATTATCAATTTCTGTTACTTGACATTCCAATCCGAGGTCTGTACCCTTTTTTGCTAGTTGGCGGGCTTTTTCCAGCGTTCTATTAGCAATTGTTATCTTGTTTATCCCCTTCATCTCAGAAAATCCAGCAATTACTGCACGAGCACTTCCTCCAGCTCCTAACAAAAGAATATTCATCCCATTAAAATTTACATTCCTTTTTCGTAATGGTTCTATAAAACCAAAGATATCAGTGTTATAGCCTTTTAGAATTCCATCTACATTATGTACGGTATTAACTGCAGTAGCCTTTTCGGCACTGGAATCAAGATAATTCATGAACCCCATTATATCTACCTTATGGGGTAATGTAACATTAAAGCCTGCTATATCTATTGCACGCAAAGCATTAATTGATTCTTCCAATTGTCCCTTAGGAACTCTAAAAGCAATATAAGTACAATTTAGGTGCAACGAGTTGAAGGCAGCATTATGCATAGCCGGAGACAATGAATGATGAACAGGATCTCCAATAATACAATATGTCTTAACTTGGCTTTGCATTGGTGGTTTGACTTAACTGTGCATTGATTCTGTCATATAACTTTCTCATTTGCTTGATAGTCAATTGACCAGGAGAAACAGGTTTTTCTAGAGAAGCATAAGTAAACGGAGCACTTCCGATAATAACACATAACACCCTGGATATTACTCCTGCCTCCCCCATAGCAAACGCTATCAAATTCAATCCCAGACTATTTTCATATAACTCAAGCAAACTTAAAGAATCTTCAGTTTTCTGTGCAGTAGTAACAATCTTGGCGTTTTGGCTATAATTTCTCATTTCGTATAATACCCTTGTTAGTTGAGCATTAGATGGAGTTTTTTCAAAATCATGCCAGGAAATCAACAAGGATACGTTTTGTTCTTCAAGATAATGAGCCAAGTTATCATTAGACTTAATTGTGTCCAGTTCAACATCTAATAGCATTGGCATTGAAGAAGACAATTTCTCTAAACAAGCAATTCTTTCAGAAGTATTTCCTTTAAATTGGCCGCCTTGTTCGGGCGATCTGAGGGTATATACAGCTTTTCTATTTACTTGATTAGCGATACTCAATGCTTCGTCCACGTCTGATAAATTCAAAAAGTCAAAACGAATTTCGACATAATCTGCTCCAAAACTAAAGGCTTGATTAATCTGCATTTTAAGTTGCTCCACGTTTCGGGCCGCTATTGATACGCATATTTTACTCAAACAAATAATATGTCACAAAAGAAAAATTAATTCTTTTGTATACATATTGCAAATACTACTTTCATTTGTCTAACCGACTCCAGCGGGAGGTTTACTAGTCTCAGTATGTTCAATTCTTTTATGACTATTCAAGTCTTCGATGCTATCAAAATTTCTCCCACAGATGTCACACCGGTATGATCTAGGCGATTTTCTATTTGACGACGTAGCTGCAGCCATAATTATATTTGAATGAATAACTAATAATTAAATATGAAAGATTAGTGGAAGCGTATATAGTGTGAAGGAATTTTTTTCCAGTTAGCTATTAATGCTTCGGCTCTGATATGTAAAGGTTCATCATTCATTCTTTCCTTTGCTAATTTTGTGTATTCCTTCACTATATCTATTCCAACGTATTGACGTTGAAAGTGATACGCTACCTTAGTTGTTTGACCGCTGCCATTGAAGGGATCAAGGATGGTGTCTCCCTGATATGAATATAATTTCATAAGGCGATATGGTATTTCTTCAGGAAATGGACAGGGATGTTCTATATATCCTGGAGGCACAGGCGCAATATGCCATATTGAGTTTGCAATTTCTTTTGTCCATTCTTCGTGTGTTACCGGAAGCATTTCTATTCTTTGGGTTCTTCCGCTATTTACATCCCCTTTTCTCAACACGAGAATAAATTCATGCATAATATTGGCCCTGTAATACTTTGGATATGGATTGATGACAAATGATCCATATCGGTTAGTACCTCCAGTAACTTTGTGCCATATAATTTCCTCGTGTAGATTCCAATTACCAAATGGCTCTATAAGCCTTGATAAAAGTATATGAGGAAGGGGCAATATTGTTCCATTAACGACTTCGTTAGCGATGACTATGCAGCAGTATCCTCCGCTTTTTGTCACTCGGTATACTTTATCGTTGAAAATCTCTACCATGTCTTCAAGATATTCTGCAGTCTCTAATTTTGTCTGACCACGGTAATATCCACCATTCTTGGATACGTGCATATTATAATCAATCGCATTTCTATATGGTGGCGACGTAATAGTCAATTGAATTGAATTAGGCGGAAGTCTAGATAGAATCTCTTTACAGTTGCCTGTGATTATTTCATTTACATTGTTCTGTTGAACTAGCATCAATTTAACGCCATAGATTTATCCATATCCACTATACTTTAAAATAGTCAACTTTCAGATAAAGAAAAACTATTCTCGAGAGGTATCAGTCTTTTCTATTTCTCTACTATGAACTCTT
Organism: Nitrososphaeraceae archaeon; assembly: GCA_035639375.1. Classification (GTDB taxonomy): domain Archaea; phylum Thermoproteota; class Nitrososphaeria; order Nitrososphaerales; family Nitrososphaeraceae; genus JAJNBK01. The sequence goes on along the minus strand of DASQYF010000069.1, from coordinate 3,368 downwards.
TAACTTCCATTCCAAAATGCCTTCCTGTTTGAGGTTTGACATAACAAAGTATTTGATCCCCTTCCTTAGTCTCTGTTACTGGCAACAGCTTGCCATCATTCGTTATAAATCTTATTGTCTCTGCATTCTGCACAATTACAGTTCCAATCTCACCTTTGATATCTGCTCTTATTAGTCTTAAAGGACGAGTCTCGATTTTTGATCTTCCTACAGTAACGCGTCTGGAGTGGCCATTCTCTTTAACTATTAATACTTCATTGCCCGCCTCTATTTCTGAAAGATATTTAGTTTTTCCATCAGACATTGGTGTATAACAATATACTGCACCCGCATTTACTCTAAAGGGTCTTGGAGATGTGAATGATGACCCCACGGATTCGTTGTGAACAAGGAACATAAAGTTTGATTTACTTCCAACAAGCATTCCTTCTCCAAGCTCAAGCATTGATGTAGTATCAACACAGACTCGTTCACCTGTGCCTACATCTTTTACCTCTAAAATATTGGCGGAGCTAATTGGGAAAACAAAAGTCTCTAAGTAATTCTTTAATTTATCAACTTGCTTTTCATTATCAGTTGAATATATGACTCCATCTACACCCAATTCTAAAACTGAAAACATTGTTGTGATCTCTTCTGCATTTTTAATAGTGGTATAGACTTTAGTATTTGATTGATGGAGTTTAGCTATGACATTTTCTAAAGGTATTATCTTCCAATCTTCTGCTTCGACAATCACAAACTCCGCACCTGCTTGAGAAGCTCTTCCAATTTCATCAATGTCATCATTATTTGAAACTATTTTTAGAAACCCTACGAGTTTTCCATCAGTCTTGTATTTTTGCAATTCCTCAATTGTTTTACAGATAACCAAATCCGCTTCAGGCGACTCAAAAATTGTTTTGAATTTCTTTGTTCTAACAAATTTCGGATCGGCTTTTATTATTGTAATATCATTCAGTCTGGACAAAAACTCATCTAGATTAGATAACGAAACCGTTGGGTTGATTATAAGATCTCTACTTTTTGTATTTTGCAAGATGTCTTAACACCTCTTTTGTACCAAGTCCCTCTATTATCACTTTATAAAGAGCATTTACAATTGCTGGTGGGTTCTGGTATTGGAAAATATTGCGACCAAATGTAACGCCTTTGGCACCTGCTTTCATTGCTCCCACACACATCTCGATTATTTCTTCCTCAGTATTTGCCTTTGGTCCTCCTGCTATAACGACAGGTACTGGACAAGTTTTTATTACTGTTCTAAAAGATTCGACGTCGCCAGTATATACTGTCTTAACGACATCAGCTCCTGCCTCTGCACCTATTCTTGCTGCATGAGCTACTATCACTGGATCATAAGGATTCTTGATATTCTCACCCCGAGGGTACATCATCGCAACAAGAGGTACGCTCCACTCATCACATTTATCAGAAATCGTCCCCAATTTTTGGAGCATCTCAGGTTCTTCCTTTGATCCAATGTTAATATGAATCGATACAGCATCAGCCCCCAATCTTAATGCTTCTTCCAGACTTCCCATCAAGACCTTCCTGTTTGGGTCAGGCCCAAGAGACGTACTTCCAGAGAAATGCACTATCAATCCTATTTTTGGCGGTCTTGTCATAGTCTTTATAACACCTTTGTTAACCAGGACGCAAGTTAAACCAGCGTTTTCGCATTGGTATATTACATTGTGAATATTTTCTAATCCAAGAATGGGGCCATTGCTAATACCATGATCCATGGGAATGCAGAGCATCTTACCCTCCCTCAAGATCCTACCCAGTCTTATATCTCTGCCAAAGACCATATTTAACAAGACCATCTTGCAAACCTACTTAAAAAGGGATATGTTTCTTTTAGAAGTAGAATCGACCACAAGAATAAGTAAGATTCAAAAAATTGAATAACAAGAATACAAATGACAATTTATGGATTTGTAAATTTCTAGCATAAAGATAGTACCTTATATATTGGATTCCAATTTATTTAAAATTTGGTTAAATGAAGTTAGCAATGTTCTGCATTTCTGCAGGCGGAAATATGCCTTAGCCATGATGTTCAGCGGCGAGAAAGCAAAATATATCTTATTCTTTTATTTCAAGCGCGATTATCAATCAATCAGATATCTCAAAAGATATTATCTAATATTTCTAATGGAATTACGAACTTTGCATATAGGCGGCATCTCTTGCTTATGTAAATTCTTCCGAACCATACTAACTATCCTTTCTACGCTGTTTGGATCAAAATTATTTTTTTTATCAGAAGTAGTTTCTAAGGGCTCCAAGGACTGCAGAATCTCATCTGTCTCCTCGTAAGATAGTCCAATTTCGTCTTCTGCTGTTTGGCCCCTCCAAATCCGAGGACTACTTTTCTTTTCTAAAACTTGAGAAGAGAGTTGCAAAAACTTGGCTAACTCTCTAACTTCTGTTTTGTAAAGATCCGCAATAGGCTGAATGTCCACAGCACCGTCTCCATATTTGGTATAATATCCTAGTTTTAATTCACTCTTGTCAGCGGTCCCTAAAACTAGAAAATTCTTTATTGCTGCATAGTAATATAATATACTCATTCTTAACCTAGAGGCAAGATTTCCTTGTGCTACTTTGTTCTTTGGAAGACACTTCAATAGCTGGTCTTTTGTACTACCTATTTCTATGATCCTATATTTTATCTTGAGATTCTTTGCAAGTTCTGTAGCATCATCTATGTCGTTTTTTGGAGTGATTTTTGAGTCTGGCAAAATTAATCCAAACACGCCTAGATGACCTAACGCTCTTACAGCCAATATGGCGGATACAGAAGAATCCAACCCGCCGCTGAGCCCTATTACAACACCATCTGACTTGCGTTCTTTTATTTCCTCACGGATAAATTCAATAATAGTATCTGATACTTTTGGCATTTCCATAATCTTTTGCAAGATTTGTGCATAATATATTAGCTATCATCTAGAAGATTAGTTATATAGTTGACATGATCCCAATCTTGACATCCATCTTGCTCATTATTCGTTCGTTGTATATATCTACTTCTTTCTTTCTAAAGCGGTGGTTTAAATGTGTCTATATCCTGATTAGTTGCTGAGCCGCTATTGTTCTCTAAATAATTATCTTCTTTGACGTTTTTGTTATTCCAGTAAACCCATATCTAACACTTCTTTACAATATTAATATAATTAGACTTCCGTTAATTTTCTTTCGTCAAAAGATCTAGAATTTTCCCAACAATATCTAAAATAATCTAAACACCATTCATGGAATAGACCATTATCTGTACTTGTGTCTTTGCTAAAAAAAATGGAATTCATATCTATCTGTCCTTTTGAGTTCTTGAACATAACAGTGCTCTGTTTTTCATT
>DASQYF010000068.1:0-3770 GCA_035639375.1 Nitrososphaeraceae archaeon | reverse complement strand
TTCGACTTTTCTATAGATAGCTTTAATTTTGATGAGATAAATTAAGAGAGTGGTTAATGATGTACAGCTTAAACCTCTTTTTTTTATTGTACAATAGTAAAAATGGTAAAACAAAATATTATAATTCTAGGTATTAATGATTGGTCATGACGCCGGGGCAGCATTGATAAAAAATGGACAAGTAATGGCAGCTGTCCAAGAGGAAAGACTGAATAATATCAAGCATTTTGCAGGAATTCCAGAAAAATCTATTCTTGAAGTTTTCAAGATTGCCAAAGTTGATCCTGGTGAAGTGAATTTGATATCTATGGTCAGCTTTGATCCCCCAGGAATAGAGAATCTGAAGTCATTTAAGACAAAGACATTGATAAAATTAAGTCCGCTATTACATTCTGATAGATTTATCAAGTTTTATGTAAATTATAAAAAAAACATAGGACATTTGAGCCTCTGAAAAAAATATTTGAAAGATTAGGACTAACCAATACAGAGACAACCATAGTAGAGCATCAAACAGCTCGTGCAGCTGCGGCATATAGAAGTTCTCCTTGGAATTACACTGACGAAGGTATTTTGATACTTAAGCCGATGGCTCTGGTGATGGTTTATCATCTACTGTGAATATCGGAATACGTGGAGATATTCAAAGAATTGCATTTTCATCGTATTATGATTCAGTAGGAAATGCCTTTTATACTGAAATAACTAGATTTCTTGGACTAAAGCCTTGGGATCATGAGTACAAGGTCATGGGATTAGCACCATAGGATAAGGCAGAATTCTGTATAGAGCAGATGAGAAAGATAATACGCATTCATCCGGCTGATCCTCTTCGATTTCAAAATACAATTGGCTCAACTGCTTCTACAAGTATCCAATCAAAACTAAGAAAATTATTAATTAACCAACGATTTGATAATATAGCAGCTGCTGCACAGCAACATTTTGAGGATTTGATGAAAAAATGGGTTGAAAATGCAATTAAAGCCACTGATCTTAATAAGATTGCTTGCGCAGGTGGACTTTTCCTGAATGTTAAAGCAAACAAACTTCTTAGAGAGATTGAAGAAGTAGATGATATCTTTTTCTATCCCGCTCCAGACGACGAGGGTTCTCCTGTAGGAGCTGCTCTTCAAGGATATTATGAATATTGTATAAGAGAAGGAACAAATCCAGAGCACATATCACTTGCAGAAACTTATTATGGACCCTCATATAGCAATGATGAAATTAAGGAAATCCTTGACAGTAATAATAAAGACAGAAAATGGAAATACGATTATTATGGCGATATTGATGGTAGTGCAGGAGAACTATTAGCAAAGGGAAGGATCCTTGCACGATGTAGTGGAGGACTTGAATGGGGTCCCAGAGCACTTGGCAATAGATCAATAATTGCAGATCCGCGAGATATTCGAGTAATAAATAAAATTAATTTTGCCATAAAGCAAAGAGATTTTTGGATGCCATTTGCTCCTTCACTAACAGAGGATAAAAAAGAGGAATATCTTGTTAACCCAAAATTTTCCCCCTATATGATAATGGCATTTGATTCAACTATAGAGGGAGAAGATAGAATTCTTGCCACAATTCACCCTTTTGATAGAACGTGTAGACCGCAAACAGTAAAGAGAGAATGGAATCCCAGTTATTATAAGATAATCAAAACTTTTGAACTTACAACTGGTATAGGAGCCATTCTTAACACTTCTTTTAATCTGCATGGCTATCCGATGGTAGGCACTCCTCAAACAGCTTTATGGACTTTAGAGAACTCGAAAATAGATGGACTTATTCTTGGGAATTACTTAGTTATGAATTATTAATACTTTCATTCTTCAGTATGCTTTGTCAATCTTCTATCATAGTCCTTGAATCCTAAGTAACTTGATATGCAGTATCAAAAGAAGGGAGTAATGAAGATTAAGCTGAAGACAATACTACCATTACTGTAAGAAGGACAATGGAGGGCGGAGAACCTTCTAGGTGTATGATAAAATAGGAGCGGTCTAGGATTCTTGGCTTTGCAAATGCAATGCATAAAATATGAAGTAGAGGACTTTGCATAGTCATTGACTTGCTTCTTTTATACTTGCGCTTTTAGGTTGCATGTTTTTGTTTTTGTGGTGAACTATATTCGCTCACTATCGTTGTTTAATACTCAATTTTATTTAACAAACTGTTTTTATATTTAGAGACAGATTCTTGCTCCTGCGCTGTTATCATAATAGCGAGCTTTTGTTTTTGTTTCTCTGTTGAGTGATTAATCGCGCACGAAATGCTACGTTACACAGCAGAATTTTCTTTATGGTAGGAATAAACTGCATGGATAAAAACAATATTAAAAATTCTATAAAATACGAGATTAGGGCGGTTTACATTCTTCTACCATATCTCCCTTATTCCCTTGACCAAGAGATGACAGACACTTGATCGAAATTGTTATATAATATAGTTTCTAAGATTATTCTACTTTCCTGCAAAAGAGGATGACAATAGGGTAAGCCCCAAGAAATATCCTCACTATTGCATTGGATTGGTGAGAAAAGAAACCGTGTTCTGAACATTATGGTAAGAATACGGAATACTTCCACCAAATAAATAGTGCAGCAGAAAGGAATGATGACTCAGATACCCAAGTTATTATTAACATACGATTCTGTAGGGTATCGCGATTTTATAAATTAATATCAACGTCGCTTTATATTTATTCAGTAACTGATTTCCTTTTGAGTATTTCTTGTTTCCTAATGTAAACGCAACATCTTGTCATAACATTTTATCCAAAAAATATATATATACTATACAATTTTTGTTGATTATATTGCTGAAAGGTATAAGAAATTTTAGATTTATATTTGTTATTGCTATTGCATTAATAACAATTCTAGCAAATGCTGTTATTACAATGCCACATGTAGCCTACAGCCAGTCTTCTTTCTCTGTTCCCAATAATGCCAATATCAATACTATCAATAATAATAAAGCAGTAATTTTAAATTTTGATGATGCATACAAGAGCCAATACACTAATGCCAAGCCAATTCTAGACAAGTATGGTTATAAGGCTACTTTCTATATAATCTGCAACGATGTAGGAGATAATGAATATCTTAGTTGGGGAGATATAACAGCATTACACAATGATGGAAATGATATAGGATCTCATACAATGAATCACAAAGATCTTTCTAAACTTTCAGAAAAGATGGTAAACTTTGAAGTAGGTCAGTCAAAACAATGTTTTCTTGATCATGGCATTAATACCACAAGCTTTGCATATCCTTTTAATGCAGGATCTGATGAGGCGTCAGTAATCGATGTAGTTGCTAAATATTATGATATAGCTAGAACTGGCACTGAGCCACTAATGTACTTACATTGTGATGGCTTTAAAGAAAAATCAAGTCAAACTGATTGTAGAACGTATTCTGATGATGGTGAACTTAATTTTGTAAACAGGTACTCTATTATAGGTTGGAGTCATGACGATGCTAGAAAAGAGAATTCATATGATGATTCTGAAATGTTAAATAAATTCATTGAAGTTGTTAATAGCGCATCTATGCATAACACAGATGGTACAATAGACGCAATTCCTATTGTTATATGGCATAGAATAGATAATCGCGGAGAAGGTGATCCAGGTGCTTATGCTACTACTATAGATCTATTTGAAAAAGAAATTAAATATTTACATGATAATGGCTTTAAGGTATTGACAATGGCAGACATTGGATATGATACAAATAGCAATTATCTATATCTAA
>DASQYF010000067.1:0-2105 GCA_035639375.1 Nitrososphaeraceae archaeon | reverse complement strand
AAGTAAGGAAGTATGCACTTGACACCTACAATTCGTTCATTATATACAGTAACAAGACCCACTTATGCATTAACTTGATTGTTTACTCGTATTTTCATTTATGTCTTATAATAGGTCTACTAAACCTTTAATGTACTATTCTAGTATATTTCCATATCAACTTCGTTTTAGAGATACATATTATAATCATTAATGCTCTTCATGTCAGGGCATACCCCGCATGGCAGCAGCAGGAATTGAAATTGGTCACATTTTGCAGGATCTTGTAGTCATTATGGTAGTCGCAGGTGCCATGGCTATGATCTCATATCGATTCAAGCAACCAATGGTTGTTGGATATATTGGTGCAGGAATGATAATCGGGCCTCATACTCCGCCTTTTAGTCTTGTACTTAATCTTGACGTCCTAAATCTACTTGCAGAAATTGGGATAATATTGCTCTTGTTTGTAGTAGGAATGGAATTTCCAATAGAGAAATTGCGAAAAATAGGAAGAAAGGCATTTGTTATAGCCATGTCCGAGGCTCTTGGAACCTTTTCAATAGGTTATTTTGTAGGACAGATTGCTTTGAATTTTACCTTTTTTGATAGTCTCTTTTTAGCATTAGCGATATCCGTCACAAGCACCGTCATTGTAATGAGAGTATTAGAAGAACTCAATATGATAAAGGAAGAAGCTTCTGTGCTTATTTTAGGCGTTGCAATAATTGAAGATATCATAGTTATTTCTCTATTGGCTATTTTGCAGTCAGTAGGATCTACTGGAGGTTTGTCATTTGCAGATGTTGGAGTTTCTATTGGAATAACTTTAGCATTCATAGGTGGAGTTTTGGTGATTGGTTCAAAGACAATACCAAAATTAGTAGACTATGTAAGCAGAACAAATCAGCATGACGTCTTGGTAGTTGTTATTTTAAGTGTAGCCTTTGGTCTATCATATATAGCATATCAAATAGGAATATCAGTTGCAGCAGGCGCCTTTTTTGCAGGGGTCTTAATAGCAGAATCCAAATCCCATGCTGTTTCAAGAGTCTTGGCAACTCCAATAAGAGATATGTTTGCAGCGTTATTCTTTGTGTCTGTAGGAGCATTAATGGATATTTCTCTTCTTCCACTATTCATAGTACCTGCTTTAGTATTGATAGCAGTGTCACTAATCGCAAAATTCTTGACTGTATATCTAGCTGCCAAATATCAACGCTTCAGTAAATTAACTTCACTTAGAGCAGGAATTGGTTTGTCTTCTTCCGGTGGTGAGCTAGCACTCGTTGTTGCAAAAGGTGGTGTGGACGTAGGTGTTACAAGTTCTTTTCTGCTGCCCATGGTTGGTGCTATGACAATAATTACAACATTCATATCTCCATATATCATTAAATTTGGTTGGAAGTTTGCAGAGATCGTTGTTAATAAAAGCAAAAAGCCTGAAGAATAACAAATAAAATAAAAACATTTTTAGAGTTCATAAGTTGAGGAATAAGGACACCCAGTTTATGACTGCAGTGTTCTAATCAATCAATCTGTCAGTCAAATAGAGTACCATCATTATCATATTTCTGCTCAACACAGATTGTGAACCCCACATGTCCACAGTCGTCTGCATTACAACTTCTACATTTTGGTACTCCCTCATGTGTTTCAACTATTACATCATGACCAAGATTGGTATCATATAATACAGTATACTTGTTGTTAACAAATTCTTTTAAAATAATTGGATTATTATTATTTGTAATAGTTTTTTTGTCTTCAGAACTTAACCATTGGATAAATGCATTGGTGCCTTGATCTAATGTATCACAATGTATCATTATTTTAGGAGAACTAACTTTATTCCTTTTTCTATTTATTTCTTGTTTCTTGTTACCTTGTTTATTATTGAACAACTTTTCTCTGAAGCTGGTCAGGCTTGTTATATTATGTATCGTCAACCAGGAATATAAACATACTTATCTTTCATAACGCAGGTTTGTAGCCGTGCCAAAAATACCTTCTTCATTTATTAGTGCTGTCTGATAATAAGATAAAAGTTCATCGCATTTATTGTATAAAAGGAAGAAGAATTAGCGAGGTGAGGATGATGTCGAAGTACAACAGAAGAAACAGCT
>DASQYF010000066.1:0-3568 GCA_035639375.1 Nitrososphaeraceae archaeon | reverse complement strand
TTAGATATGGATCTTTCTATGAATGTCTTACTACTCAATCTCAATTAAACCGTTTGTTAGCTAATCGAGTAATATATTGCGAGACAGAATTAATACTCACACTAACCATATAAGCAACCCCAGAACAAGAAGAAGTAATGTAATGAAGACAATATCCTTCTACATTCTATCTTCCTCAGGCTAGTAGTATGGCATCATCAGCATCAGCAATATCAACTAATAATAATGATTTTTCTTGCTGTGTCACATTCTCTTTTGTTTAACCCTTATTTATCGAATACTCTTCTATATAAAGACACTATTAATTTGCAAGAACTATCTCTTCTTACGTACGGGAATCTGATCTCTTGGAATCTGCAATTATACACTATAAAAAATTACTTCCAGAGAAGCATTAAAATTATTCCAATATCACTAACAATATCATATATTATCATTAAAAGACAAGTGACGTTACTGATGACTAGAACATTTTTCATTATTTATTTGTCTAAAACAGCTAAGTCAAAACTCTCCATATTCAGAATTTGGATCTATCCTTATATCCTAAATACTCATTATTGATCTAATTTGCTCTATAATATTACAAGCTAAAAGCTTAGATAGTTATCATCATCATTAATAGCCTATGATTACTTACAGCAAGATATACTAATGATAGTCAAACATTTGATCATAGTATTGATGGAATTAGCATTATTATCAGCTGCGTTTTATATTTTTATAACGTCCCATCTTCAGCCATCAAACGCCACAAAGGATACTATATTGGGTGATACTTTAAATATTACAACTATTACCGCTTCAGCCAACACTACCAACAAGACAACACAAAATTCAACAATATCTAATATAGTACATAGCTTTGCAGACTCTTTCGCAAAGCTTGTTAACGATACACGATCTTTATCTCTTTCTTATCAGAATGAAATAGGAAAATGGCAATTACATCAACATGATAATACCTCTATGATTTCAATTACCAATGACTATCTACCAAAATTTCAGAATATATTTGAGAGAGTCCAGGAATTAAAACCTCCTTCTGAAGGATATAAGAGGGCACTTGATCTCTTTGCCAAATCCATTCAATCGGAAATGGCAAGCCACATACACTTTCGAAACTTTTTAGCGACTAGCAATTTAAAAGAAGATGAAAGGTCAATTCAACTTTTATCTGATGCCTTTAAGTACGAGAACGAATCCTTTGATGCTTTCAAGGCAGCTGCTAACCAATAATTTCGTTTAGATTAGATAGCGGTAGAGAGTAAGATATAATTTGTCAAAATTATGTGGTACGCTTGTTTTTGCAAATTTGATTATTTCTTTCCATTTTTTTCATTGACGCTTTATAAAGCAATTTTATGATATTAGTTAACTTTATTTAAATGTGAGACCAAAAAACTATATATTTTATGACTGATAATAACAAAAAATAATCATCAGAGCTTCTGTGTTCTTGAGAAATATAATGTGGATTTATAGGCAATATGTTTTCTGCTAAACTAGCTTAATCATTGGTTATAAAGTTAGATTAACCTTTAGAAGAGAAAGTAGTCAAAACTCTCATAATCTTTAAACTGATCTTCCTACGTTTTTTGACAGACCATGAAAGAGACTATTAGATATAGAAATATCAATATAATACTATCTTTCACTATCCTATAAAACACAATTTTCACAAAATTTAAAAGAGTGAATAAGCCTATGTAGTTATATCATTATGCGGCTTTCTTCTATATTCTCTCGACCTTTACTTATTTATGACGACAAGTGTTCTTCATGTGGAAAATTTGCAAAGACTGTAAGTGTTCTATCACGAGGATGGATACGTACAGCAGGACATTATTACTCAGAAGAGGCAAAAAATGCTAAGAATTTGGTTTTTCCAACAGATTACGATTCAACTAAAATGTTCTGGTTGATTAATAAAAATGGTGCACATGGTGCAAGGTCTGGCCTGCTACCAGTTATGAAAGAGATCAGCAAAGGCATCTTTAAAGGTGGAATGAACCTTGATAATTATAATATAGCATGCGATTACACGAAAGAGATATCCTGTATGTCTACAAAAAATACAATAAAAAGAGTTGTCAACATGATGCGAAATAGTGATAAGTTTGCTTTTCAAAATTATTAGTTAGAATATAACACTTATGCCTATGCAGTTTCAATTTTATGGTTTCTTAGTGTTCGATTATAATTTTGGAGAGGGCTAGAATAAACAATCTAAGAAACTAACAAAGCCATAAGACAGTATTATTATTGCATTTCATGCAAATTAGAAAATATCCTACATTTTACCTACTCTATGCATATAGCTGTTACATCGTTATTATTCACACAAATCAACTTCTGATAGATCTGCACACAAGCCAGATGATATATTATTACGATTTAGTTTTTCATTGTATAACATTTGATATAAAACGGAAATGCCCGCTAGTGCCATGTATATCTTTATTAAACTCCGGTTGGCGCACTGTGTTTATTTGCTCTATGTTGTTGTAATTTATCCGCTTGACTGAATTTTTCCATACACATATCGCAGATGTACTCGGAATCGTCAGGTAGTCTGTCAGTACTATTTATCTTTTCATCAGATGTTGACAACAAAATATACTTTTGTACTGCATCTATAAACATTTTGCTCATCATTGAACAAGTATGGGATACAAACTGTTTTTGGAATCGAGCGATAACTCTTAGACTATTTCATTTATAGAAATACACATATACATACTTACCAATACTACCATTATTTAGTTTGTTAGGATAGTCTCACATCCTAAAACGAGGAAGAGATAAGACATACGGATGGCTGGTAAGACTCTAAGCTGAAGAGAGACCGGCAAAAATGTAGATATATTTTATTAGCCAGTGATTTATTGAACGCACTAAATTTTATAGAACAGGATATAATCAAATAAATAATATCTTCTTATAATATGATTCTTCTCAATAGAATAATATGACTATTAAGAGTAGAATCTTGACAAGTATTGTTATGATAGTCGCTAGCACGGTTATATCGCGGATATTAAAAAAGAGAAAATCAGAGAGTAGAAAACAAAAAAGATAATAAAATAAATAAATAATGCCTATTACATTGTGGATAACTAGTAATTATAACTGATATACATTGTAAAGATAATAGCAAATGAAAAAGTCGGGCATAAAAGAAGTTAGAATTTCAATTACTGTTAAATTTGAATATTGACTATTTATCTACAAAGCAGAACAGACGTACAATTATTGCGCTATTCCAAGGAATAGCGCAAGATAGATAAACAAACCAATAACTTGAAAAATATCTATACGATGCCGTAGATGTCATTTTTTATTTATAGGTTATTTCTTAAAAATGTCCATGGATAACCACTCCCTCTTCTTATGGTATTATGGACTTTATTAGAACGGATGAAATTTCAATAGTGACTCATATTATGGATTTATGGTATAGCAAGAAGGCGCCAAAATTCGAGACAAAGAAAAGCAAGTCTTTGCTTCATCCCTTCATCGTAAAAGAATATGAAGGTCTTACTGTTAATCCTTACCAAGGATGCCA
>DASQYF010000065.1:0-15531 GCA_035639375.1 Nitrososphaeraceae archaeon | reverse complement strand
CTTCTTCCGACTGTTCGGACATTTAACTGACATTTCACATATCTTAAATTTAAATTTAAACTTGTCAAAATGAGTGGTAATTATTATCAAGACTTCTGAAGTGCAATATAGATTAAATTAATTCGTATTGATGCAATTGTTATATAATATAGCGGAAGCAGGATTCTAGACTTTTCGAGCTTTTAATAACCAGTTAGTGTTGGTATAATAGCTATTTGTACGTAACTATCATCTAATAATAAAGTTTAAAATACATCAACGTTTACCAAGCCAATTTTTGGCTAGAAGAATTATTTCTATCTTTATCATTATATCCTTAAGGCTAAGGCATTACCCTTGACATTGTCCTTGGAAAGAGAACAGTCTCCTTAATGTCCTCTATATCTATAATCCACCTCATTAAACGCTCTATTCCTAGTCCGAATCCTCCATGTGGAACAGATCCATATTTTCTCAGTTCTAAATACCATTTATAGGCATGTGGATTCAACCCTTCCTTTTCTATTCTCTTCGTAATGGAAGTAATATTTTCTTCTCTTAATCCACCACTAATAATTTCTCCAAAACCGCTAGGAGCAAGCATATCTGCAGCAAGTCCTATGCCCTTATTGTGAGGGTCTTCCTTTACATAAAATGGTTTTACTTGAATTGGATAGCCTATTATAAAAATAGGTTTTTCATAGTTTCTAGTTAATTCACGTTCAGATTCAATATTAAGATCATCTCCATTTCTTATACCACGCCTTTTTCCATTTTCTTCTATTATACTAAATCTCTTGGATTGTAAAATTTCAATTGCTTCTTCATATTGTATTCTGTCGAATGGTACTTTTACTTTTTTTAGATCGCTAACATCTCTTTTCAGCAGAGCAAACTCTGTTATTCTTTCTTCCACCGTCTTTTTTATAATATATGAGATCAATTGCTCTTGTATATTCAATATATCTTCTAGGTTAACCCACGGTGCTTCAGCTTCAAGATGTGAAAATTCTGCAAGATGCCTAATAGTTCTTGATTTTTCTGCTCTAAATGAAGGAGTAAGACTCCAGACACGACCCAGACTGAATATCATTGCTTCAAGGTATAATTGTGCACTTTGTGAAAGATATGCCTCCTCATCAAAATATTTTATTTTGAATAGAGTTGATCCGCCTTCAACTGCGTCTTTAACAATAATTGGAGGAGTTACTTCCATCCAATCATTTTCGATAAACCATTGACGTGCATGTCTTAAGATTGAAACCCTAATCTTTGCTATTGCTATCATGCGTCTCATTCGAAGAGACAGATGTCTATAATCTAATAATAATTCTGAGCTTTTGTATTCACCTATTGGAAAATCGAGCTCTGCTATATGAAAAATTTTTAAGTCTTTGCCTTTGATTTCATATCCACCTTCTGGAGCTCTGCTATCTTGCCGCACGACACCATTGATTTCTATAGATGACTCTATAGTTAGCTTTGTCACTTTTTCACTCGGAAATATACTCTGAATTATCCCGCCACGATCATCACGGATCAAGACAAAAGTGTTTTCCTTTTGCTTTCTTAGGCGATATACCCATCCTCTTATAGTGACTTCCTTTCCAAGATAATCAATTGACTTTATATCATCTGCTCTAACATACATAACTGAGTAGCCGCCTGCTAATGGTTCTTAAGTTTATCATATTATCTTCTATTCAAAATTAAAATAGTAAAATATAATACAGTTTAAATAACAATTACCAATTCTAGCCTCATGTCTTACGATCAATTAGTTTATGAGCAAATACACATGAGAGGATAATATTAATATATATCGAAAAGTTTGAATCAAACAATAATTCTCTTCGTTACATATAACAAAATAATGCATCATAGATGTTTATTGAATTCTTATTATCATATTAATAACTCTAAGCAGAAGTTCTGAGCCATCAGATAGGCTACGCTTAATATCTATTATATCAGGAGCCTTAATGGATGAGTCTTATAAATAACTTGGATATAAATGAGATTGAACCACAGAGATAATATTGAGGCTTTACATTATAAAAAGGCAAATTTATACCTGACTACACATTAAAAGAGATAACCTGCCTTTAGCTATATTCAAAACACCACATTGATCTTGACTATCTCAGAAATATATTCGAATATATACAATTAGAATCATTCTGGTACAGAATCAGACACCAGATTTCCATTTTCAATTTTCAGAAAAAGGAATCGGTTGTCTTTGAATATAAGGGTGATTTCGTTCTTTTTTTCTTCTACGTCTAAAAGTTCCTGTCCTTTTATCCCATCGAACTTTGCCATATGAAGATGTGACGAATACTTGTATTTAGACTATTGCCATTATTATAGCTTCTAAATCCTATGCAAGGATTTAAAGAGGTTTATGAAAGATTGAAGTGAATATCAATTTCCAAAAGTAATAGTCTTATTATATCTATAAAATTAAAAAACTATTGTAGAGTAAACCATACTAAATATACTCCTCAAAAGGAAAATACCTTATTCAAAACATTTCCTTATGCCATTTTCGTATTATCAGTGAATTAACTAATAATAGTTAGTATCTGTTTATTCCATTCATAATGCATTCGAAAATATATAATCAACTAGTATTTTAATGAATTTGATAAGTTACATCTCCAACTTATATTCATGTGCATGCAACAAAGAAGCCATCATATGCAAAATTTTATGCAATTGAATTTAAATATACACCAGGTAAACCACTGAGAATAAGCTGTCTAAAATATCAAAGACTATATGGGACTCATCTCATAAACAATAATTATTCTGATGTTTCATCGTTGAATAGACTAATTTACTATTCGCATCTAATATCCACAGTATTTGATCTTCCCTTTATATTAGTAGAATTTGTGTAGTAGTGTTTTCCCCATGAAACTTTAATATCTATTGATAATTTGTGACTTCCACGCTTTAAGTTATCACTGTTTAATTCTATCAATTTATTGATGTCAAATAATAATGACCTTGCTTCATCAACTGTTATAGGATAAAATGGCGTATCATCTTTGATAATTGAAATCCATATTCTATAAGGAATCTTCGGACTACGAGTCCAGAAAAGTGTTGCCTTCCTGACAAACTTGTTTTGTAGAATTACCTTTCTTCCTGCTTTCAAACTGATTTCGATAGTGATTCTAAACAAATTATCATGTTTATTATATGCTCTTTCCCAGTTTTTTTGATTAAAAATCTCTCTTATATTTCCGATTATTTTAAAACTTAAACTTAATGACAATGATTCACCTTCTTTTACCTTATCTTGCGACAAGCTTAATTTTGCATCCGAAACTATACTCTCCTGATTTTCCAATGAAAATTCTTACATGGTATCATTTATATCCTCAATAAGTAGTTGTCTGCATAATGCTTGCGGAAATTATAGATATCAAGGATAATCAATTAGAGTTGAAACTTCAAGAGGAAGATATTTCAATTATGTATATCATACAGCATGAACTTTTGAAAGAAAGAAGCGTTGAATTTGCAGGAGTAACACTTCAGCATCCACTTATAAAAGAATATGTTGTTAGAATCATAACTAAGAAAAAAGATCCAATTGAAGCAATTCGGGAAGCATCTGTTTCTGCTTCAGAGCATATTAAGGAACTTACTAGTACGTTGAAGACAGCATTGAAAAAGTAGAGGAGTGGTTTGCATACGTGAAGTTCTGTCCTAAATGTGAAACACGAATGCGGCCAAAGATAGAAGAAGGCATTGCTCTTTGTCCAAAATGTGGTTTTTCAGTAGACAAAGAAAAAGAGAAGGTATACGCTAAGGAAAACACAATATCATCAACGGAGAATACAGAGAATTCACTTAAAGTTATCGATAGCGATAAGAGTCCAGATATATTACCTACAACAACTATTGAATGCCCAAAATGTAAAAATAATAATGCATTTTGGTGGATGTTACAGACAAGATCTGCTGATGAAGCTACTACACAATTTTACCGATGCACAAAATGCAGTCATACATGGAGAAATTATTCTTAACAAACAACCCTTTGAATTTATTTCGGATATTTGTTACCTGATGAATAATCTAAAAATACTTATCATCTCTAATGAGACACTGTTAGTTTTATAGAAAGTTGCCTTTATTAAGTAGAAGCAATAAAAGATAAGATATTGCTTTGTGAAATAAAAAAGAGAATATAAAAGAGCAATGAGCGCTCTATAATATCAGTCATGATAGTGTTCAACTGAATCGACTGTAGGCTGAATCTCACTCTCTTTTTTGACAACTTCAAGTATTTTCTTCCATATGTGTTTTTCAAATTCATAGGCCATTATTCCACCAACAGCAACTCCTCCTGCTAGACCTATCGGTCCTCCTACTATTAATCCGACTGCTCCAGGCCATAAAAGACTTCCAAACCATGCACCTGAGGCAACTTCAACAGCGTAATCATTGGGAGATCCTGTTATGGATATATGAATTTCTCGTAATGAACCAGCCCAAACTTTCAACGAGTTATTCATAGCGACAATACTACGTAGAGGCAGTTCATTCAAAGTTCCTTTGTATTCTGAAATAATCTGCAATTCTTTTTGGTCTTGAATCTCTTTCTTTATGCTATTATATAGACTATCAAGGTTGGTATTCAGACCTCTGTAATGCTGCACTTTTGCCATAGGCATTTGGATGAGCTCTTCTATATAAGAAATTATATACCACAACAAAAATATGCATAGCATGAAAATGCCTTTTTATATCAAAGCGTGAACGAAAATCAAATTAAAATACGATATAAAATACGATACAACGAAATAACATCTTATTACTATATCTCTTTTTATGTCTTGTGTCTTATTCCATTTTCTATATTTGTCGATCACTATCATTACTTTAGATAGAAATCTATTACAAAAATAAGTGATACTAATCATAACGATTAAAGTATTATCCAAACACGAAGATATTGTAATAATAAATAACAAAGTGAAAGTCTAGTATTTGCAAAGGCTATTGCATGAAGTATAGGCTACAACAATGAAGGTATAAGGCACGGTTATTCTGTCAGTATATGTACATACATATCGCAGACTCTTGTCTATTTCCGGTTGTTAGATCTACTGCTGCCATGTCTATATATAGTCCGCTGCTTTCATTGATGTTTCTAAACTTTATGCTGCAAGTAGTATTTTAGAGATCTCTCTGGGCAGAGACAATTTGGTTTTTGTTATCTATTTGTCTATCTTTTTCTCTTAAAATTAACTTTTTGCAACTATTGACTGTATGTAGATTGTTAATCTAAGAGATGAATCAATCTATTATTCGTAGGTTCTCATATCAATAAGGAATATTTCTTAAATGATCATTTTAAAGACCTCTCATTACAATAGATCAAAATAGTCCAATAAGATATTCAAACTAAGCCGTACAATTGAAGTCTATTTGTAGACTATCGGTAGTTTATACTGACAGAGAAAAGTAGTCGACATAATATAGTTGCCATGTCTGGAGCAACCACAATAAAAAGCATATAGTAAAAGTCTTACCATGTATTCACTTATTAATAGAGCATAGACAGATAATTGATAGAATAGACGACTATATGTGCAGAGCTATAATTCTACAGAAAAACAAAAAAAGGTAATTCTTTGCCTTAAAATTAATAAAATGAAAATAGGTTTGTTTGTAAAGAAGAGAATGAAAAAAATAGTATTGGAAGCACTCTCCATATCGCAATTCATTCCAAGGATTTATTTATCCAGACGTTAAATTGACAATATGTCAAAGAAATCATCCCGTTCTGTCAGTAAATCTATTGATGATATAGAGAGAATGTCCTCTGATTTCCAATGCTTTGTATGTGGAGCTATATTCACTACCCATGAGGATAGAAAACAACATCAAGAAAAGGAAGGACGTAGCCAAAATACATGATGATATTACATAGCAAGAAATGAAAATTGCAAATCAAGACAAATTACAAAGTCATAAACACTGCATATGATGATTTTAAAAGAGATTATATCTAACTAACCAATTGAAAGTAATCTTATTTATATAGAAAGGAATAGTCTTGGGTATCAGCAACTTGTTGACGTAGTGACTATGAAGGAGCAAATATAGATGATGTAATTTCTTTACCATATTTATCAAGGCTATCTATCGGTATATGTACAATTAATCATGTAACATAGCTTACACCCACACTATTCTTGATCAGTTATGGGAGGCCTATATGCGTTACATGTGTCTCATGTTATTCTTATTGAAGCTATCTGCATTTTCTCAGCATATCCTTCAGAAAACTCACGGAGGTGCTTGAAGTTGTATTGGAACTTCAAAGCGCCGTGAATATCTATTAACAGTTACTAAAATCTGGTCACGTACATGTTTTTTATGAACTTGTGATGAGATCTGGGAAGGATCGCTTATTCTCTTGCCATCAATTTCTTCAATTATGTCGCCTTTTCTTATTCCCGCATAGTCAGCTGGACTATAAGCTTCCACTTGTGCTACAAGAGCCCCCTCATTTGTAGGCAAGCCGTAGTATTCTGCTAATTGACTTGTTATCTTTATAAATGCAATCCCAATCCATGGTCTGGTAATAACTCGTCCATTTTCTATTAGATCCCTCATTATAGATTTAGCAGTATTGATTGGCACTGCAAATCCAATACCATGAGCATATGGCATTTTAGCAGTATTGACTGCTATGACCTCACCATTCGTATTCACAAGTGGTCCGCCAGAGTTACCTGGATTTATTGCCGCATCAGTTTGGATCAGTTCAAGTATTCCACTTTCAAATTGTATGTTTCTGCACAATGAACTAACTATTCCAGCGGTGACAGTTGGCCCGCCTGCCAAGCCGAAGGGATTGCCTATTGCAATCACTATTTGTCCTATTTTCAAATTATCTGAATTTCCTAATTGAGCATAAGGAAGATTATTATTGTCAGAGAAACGGTCTACTTTGACTACGGCCAAATCTGTTATTTCATCTTTTCCAATTACTTTTCCATTTAACACTCTTCCATCAGTTAGCGTGATCTTTAATCGATGTGCACCATCGACTACATGATTATTAGTAAGAATATGTCCATTCTCATCGATTATTACACCAGAACCGACTCCTTCAATTGGAAATACCCGGAATAGTTGATCTTGGACCATCCTTACACTGGCAATATTTACAGTGCTTTTACTAATTTTTTCTACTGCATCAGTAATTAGATCTCCACTAACAGGAATCACTTTATCAACAATCTCCTCCTCTCTTCTTGTGATCAAAAGGGGTATATCTTGAGAAATGCTCCTCAAAAATGCTTTTTCGTTGTCTATTCTTCTGTTCTGTTTTATTCACATAAACTATATTGCATAATTATAATAAGTTGATTAGGTTTCCTAAGACTTGGTCACACCAAAGAACATATAGAGCATACTATTATTATTATTAAGATTAAAGTGAATTAACGCCATATTGAAATTGACAAGAGAATAGGGATATCTAATGAATCTCTTATTTAAAGACGATGAACATGAGTTGTAAGAGATCGACTATGGGAGTGGCCTTGCTCTAAGTGTAGTGCATTTTTGAGAATAGATCTATTAGCTGTAAGGCATTAGGAGCCGCTAAAAAAAGATTTTCTAACAAATTCTAACAAATACAAATCTTGTAAAAGATTCACTTTTGTAAAACTATGGATTTTCCTGCATGAGTCCATTCAAATCAATAAACTATAATTGAGCTGCTCTATTCGTTATTTCGAAGGCCAAGGAATATGTAAAAGAATACCTTTCCATTAAACGCACACACTTTCAGAGATCCAAACACATACGTCAAATGAATTAAATATCTCAAATTAGAAATAGAGAATACTTTATTGGACGCTACACAGAATCTTAAACAAGATCATATCACGGTACGAAGATTAAGAGATATAGCTCAGATATGTTCTAATAAGCTTTATGCTAATGAAAATATCCCAATTGAAGATATTAAAATCATTTCGGTGATAATTGAAGAATTTGTTGACAGGTTCCATCATGGAAAAGAAGAACAAGCATATTTTCCAGAAACTAAAGATAAAGATAGTTTTTCAGAAGACATTCGCAAATTTACGATAGAACATGAGCTTGGAAGAAGAATTGCAAAAATGCTTCTATATCAACTGCAGGCATGGAATCAAGGAATTGATCATAGAGAACCAATTGCAAGATTCTTAAAATCATATGCAGTTTTCATAACTGATCATACATATAAAGAAGATAGATTTTTTGATTTAATTGAAAATAAAAAAAGTTTATCAAATGAAGAAAATGAAAGATTAATGAAGCATTATGAAAGTTGTAGAAATCAAGTCGGAGGTAAGACAAGAATGGAGCAAATGATGAAATTAATTGAATATTTAGAAGAAAGGAAGTGGATGCATAGCTGACAATGTAAAAGAACGATATCTTAATGTTCTTTTCGACCTCTCAATTATGTTAAATATAATATAGACACATTCGTCTTAATTATTATACTCTCTTTTACTGTCCTAAAATAACTATTGATAATTATATTATGGCTCAAATTCTTGCAATATTCATTCACCACATTCGATGTATAAGAAAGGTCGTCATTTCAATACTATTTACCATGCAGAGATAGGCCTTTTTTTTCATTGGATAGGCGTCAGATACCCGTCATTTGGTGGTCAGATAATCGTCAAATGATCGTCGAAATGCCGTCAGATATCTCTTATGATAATGTTTGCTGAGATGACATTTGCATTTAATCAATAGCCATCTTCTATCATCTTGAATCTTGCAAAATTATATCAATTACAAAATTGTAAGTTAAAAGAACTATTAGACCCCGGTCCTAAAGAGTTTTTGAATTCAGCCGGCTGCAAAAATATGTTATCAAGATCGGTCACTGTAGGAACTTTCCTTTAGTCTAGTACGATCGTCAGTTATAGGAGATATATTCCTATAGTCTCTTATTATCGGAACCTTTGATAATGCCGTGAATATATTGCCACACTGAGCATTGTTCTGATGCAACTACTACAATCTATCATATTGACAATTCTGACTATATAATTTATTCACTACTATAAATTATTCTTTGACCATCTATTTACACAGACCTAGAATCTCTATTAATTCACAATATAGTAATGTTTAAAATCCGTAAATGACAGCCACTAAGTGACTAATTTGGTATTTAAGGCTAAAACAAAATCCCCTGATGAATGGAAGGCAGTAACATCTGCCATTTCTACACTAGTAGATGAGGCTACCTTTGAAGCTACTGTCGAAGGAATATCATTCAGAGGTATGGATCCATCACATGTTGCACTCATAGATATTCATTGGCCAAACTCTGCATTTGAAGAGTATGATTGTGATGCTTCAGTAAAATTTGGTGTGCGAGTTGACGAATTTTCAAAGCTGATAAAAAGAGCTGACAAGAAAGACGCAGTTAAAATCGCTGTGGAAGAGGATAGTATGCTTCATATCGAAATCTCTAACAGTTATAAACGAGAATACAAAATGAGATTAATTGAAACTTCTGGAAGCTCGACACCATTGCCTAAACTAAACTTTAATTCTAAAGTTGTAATGACTGCTGGAGCGTTTGATAAAATTCTTTCAGACGTCCAAGTAGTATCTGAATATATTTCTATAGAATCAGAACAGAAAAAAGTAGAATTCTCAGGAAGAGGAGACTCTGGAGAAGGAGATATAACTTTAGAATCAGGAAGCGAAGGGCTGGAAGAATTAAGTGTTAAAGAGAGTAGCAAGGCAACATATAGTTTAGATTATCTTTCCAAAATTACTAAAGCAGTAGGCAGTGTGGGAGGTTCGGTAGCAGCAGAATATTCAAGCAAAATGCCGTTGAGATTAGAATTTAGAGTAACAAATGTTGGTAGAATTCATTTTTACCTTGCTCCTAGAGTGCAGGACTAAAAAGACAGACCAATATTTACATTAACATTAAAGTAAACATGATCGTTCAGACTAAATTACAACAATTGATAAAATTTTAGAATTATAGTCGTTAGAACGGATCTGTTTTATTGAACCTATCATAAGTGGATGTATTGTTATATATGTAAATTCCATGTATCTATCTTAAGCACCACCACCACGACACCTGTTTATATTAATAGATGACAAACAGAGTAAATGAAAAACCAATAGAAAGAATAATAGACAGCCAAAAAGAAGCATTAATCTTTAGGCAATTAGAATCTATTGATTTAATATGCGCCTTATAATGAAGTTTGGCGGAACTGCCATAGATTCTGGCGAAAAGGTGATTCATGTAGCCAATCTGATAAAATTGTATAGACATAAAAGAGATGACGAAATGGTAGGTGTCGTTTCTGCTGTTAGAGGTATAACTGATGAAATATTATCCATTTCAAATAGTGTTAAGAGAGGAGATAAAATTTCTATAATGGATTTCATTAAAAGGACACGTATCACTCACCAGGTCATTATTGATAAATCAATTTCAAATAGAACACTAAGAAATCAGGCACAAAATGTAATCACGCAGCTGATTGATGAATTAGAAGACATACTGGAAGGAATAGTGCTTCTGGCTGAAGTCACTCCGAAATCATTAGACTACTTAATGTCGTTTGGAGAGCGATTATCAACTCCAATTGTTTCGTTTGCATTACGTGACATAGGATTAGCATCACAATACATTATGGGAAAAGAAGTTGGAATATTAACTGATTCTAATTTCGGTGAAGCTCGTCCTCTTATGGATACTACAAAACTTCGTGTTGCTCACAAAATTGAACCATTACTAAGAGAAGGCGTAATCCCTATAGTAACGGGATTTATTGGTGCAGACCAGAATGGTAATATAACAACATTCGGTCGAGGAGGCTCTGATTATACAGCTACAATAATTGCAGCAAGTATTAATGCTGATGAAATTTGGCTTTGGAGTGACGTGGATGGATTAATGACGGCAGATCCTAAGATAGTCAGCTCTGCAAAAGTACTTAAAGAAGTATCCTATGCTGAAGCCATGGAAATGGCTTTGTTCGGCGCAAAATATATCCATCCGCGCGCTCTTGAGCCTATTTTAGATACCAAAATTCCGATTCGAATACGCAATACATTCAATGTAGAACATGAAGGTACCATTATTTCACATAATCCTAGCATAGCATCTCAAAAAATTGTAAAATCCATCAGCGCTATTCGTCATACAGCTTTGATTGATGTCAGTGGAGGCGGAATGGTTGGTATTCCAGGTACTGCGGCAAAGATCTTTGACACACTTGCAAAAAACAGAGTAAATATTATGATGATCTCTCAAAGTCCTTCAGAGTCCAGTATATCAATGGTCGTTAGGAAGAGTGATCTCGATAAAGCAACAACTACATTTGAGCTAAATTTACTTGGAAAGATCATAAAACAACTAAATGTGAATGAAGATGTTGCGATAATTGCTGTTGTAGGTTCAGGCATGCGCGGAATAAAGGGTGTAGCAGCAAAAGTGTTCGGTGCTGTAGCAACAAGAAATATCAACGTTATGATGATTGCTCAGGGATCTTCTGAGCTAAATTTGGCATTTGTAGTTAATGATAATGATTGTGAGAAGGCAGTTCGAGCACTACACGATGAATTTGGACTTGCTAATACAGAGTAATATAAAATAATACCGTTGATTGTTTTAATGATGAGGATATTGTTATAATACCGTCTGTTCTAAACGTCTTGATTGGCAAGACTACTGTATTTGATACTAGAGAACGTATATAATATGCAATCTTGCCAGCAGGAAAAAAGATAAATTGTATCTATCATATTTTACTTAGATAGAATGAGTATAAATAGAGGTAAATTATTTGTTGTTGGGGTCGGTCCTGGTCATCATGACCATATGACGTATAGAGCAAAACAAGTAATAGAACAAAGTGAAATTATCGTTGGTTATGATACATATGTTTCTCTAGTTGAGGACTTAATTGTTGGAAAAGAAGTATATCGTTATGCCATGACACAGGAAGTAGATAGAGCAAACCAAGCTATAGATTTTGCAGAACAAGGCAAAATTGTATCGCTAGTATCATCTGGAGATCCAGGGATATATGGCATGGTAGGTTTGATTTATGAAATTCTTTCAGAGAAAGGTTGGAATAGAGAAAATGGAATCCATGTTGAATGTGTGCCGGGGGTGTCATCATTGAATTCATGTTCTGCTCTAATTGGCTCTCCGTTAATGACTGATTTTGCTGTAGTTAGCATGAGTGATTTACTTGTACCATGGGACATAATTGTAAAGAGGGTAGAAGCTGCTGCCTTAGGAGATTACGTTACTGTCATCTATAATCCTGCTAGCAAAAAGCGAATACATCAACTAAAAGATACCAAAGACATTTTTCTAAAATACAGAAACCCAGAAACTCCTGTGGCAATAGTCAAGGGAGCATACAGAGAAAGCCAAGCAATAGTTATTACTACTCTAGACAGAATGCTAGAACATCAAGACATGCTTGGTATGATTACAACAGTAATAGTTGGTAATTCGTCTACTTTTACTTACAATGGTATGATGATAAATCCGAGAGGATATAGATCAAAATATGAACTCGTCAAGGATGTTCCTGTCCCCACGAGTACCTCTAATAATACCAACATCAATTCATGACTCCTGTTATTATGGAATAATCTTTGTAATTGTTCCAATTGGAAAACATCTTAGGGACATTGTATGCTGCTGCTTCTTATATAGTATCAGATTATATTTAATACAAAAATCGAATGTTCCTTGGAGATATAGTTTTTCAACAACATTGAATTCATAATATACAACTTCTAATTTGTTCTAAGAATATCAGTCTTTGATTCAATTGAATAAAAATTAATAGGCATTGTCTTCTGCCTATTTTTATAAAATGGATGTACAAGAACGGTTAGACCTTATTAAAAAAGAGCCTACTGAAGAAATTGTCACTATAGATGATTTGATAACGTTGCTACAAACCGTCGAATCACCAAAACATTATATTGGTTTGGAAATTTCTGGAGAACTCCATGTAGGAAGCCTCATTTTAACAGGCTTTAAGATTAACGACTTCATTAAAGCTAAAGTTCATACAACTATATTTCTAGCGGATTGGCACACTTTTATAAATAATAAGCTAGGCGGGGACTGGAATAAAATCAGAGAAATCGCCTATTATTATTCTGAGGCGTTCAAATTTTTCTGTCCCGGTGCAAATATACTAATCGGCAGTGACGTTTATGAGAATACAGATGATTATTGGGAAAACTTTGTACGTTTTAGCAAGCAAATGACCTTATCTAGGACAATGCGCTCTTTGACGATCATGGGTAGAACTGAGAAAGAAAATCTTGATTTTTCTCAGTTGCTATATCCGCCGATGCAATCTGTTGACATCAAGGCACTTGACCTAGATATAGTCCACGCAGGGATGGATCAGAGAAAAATTCACATGTTAACAAGAGAAATATTTCCAAGATTAAGATGGAAGGTTCCTGTTTCTGTGCACCACCATTTACTACCTGGACTTTCTCAACCTGTTAGATTAGGGCTATCTGAAGATTCTTTTGAAGACTTAAAAATATCAAGTAAAATGAGCAAGAGCAAACCCTCAAGCGGGATTATGATTCATGATAATGAACAAATTATTCAGGAAAAGATGCATAAAGCTTTTTGCCCTTCTGGTGTTGCAGAAGGTAATCCTGTTCTTGAGCTAGTCAAATATGTCATCTTTCACCAATTTACAGAGGTTGTTATTGAGCGGCCTTCAAAGTACGGCGGGAACATTTCATACAGTAATTACCAAGACGTAGAGCATGATTTCATTAAAAATAAAATACACCCAGCTGATTTGAAAAATGCCACAGCTGTTTATTTGAATAAAATAATTGAACCTGTTCGTAACCATTTTAAGGGTAGAAAACCTAAATTTGATTAGATGTTGTTAATCGCCCAAAAAATCCTGCGATATTGTATTATAGGAACCTATTAAATATTATGTATTTTTAAATCAATCCATAATCACCATATTAAAATACTAATAAAGTGTTTTATTGATAATAAAATGTAACCTAATTATTCCCACTAATGTAATTATTGAATCACATTGCAAACAAATGATTATTATTCCGATACATACTGAACTTGATATTCTCGTGGGATTCATGCTCTAACATTGGCTCAATTCAAGTCATTGACTGTTATTTTTGATTGCAGAACAAATAGGCTCGAGGAGAGCCACACTTTTACAATGTTTCTTAGCAGCCAGGACAAAGATGATTTGAATCTGCGTGTTTAGTGCATCTACACTGCTCTGATTACATTTTTGTCATGTATTAATGCATGTGCGTGTTTCCCACTAATGAGTTTCTTCACCTCTCTCAAAACGCTGATGAGTCACAAGATCGTTTTGGTTCTGAAACGGTTTGCCGCATGTATTACATATGAAATTCGACATTGCTCCTGGCGAGACTTCTGGATAATCATTCCTTTCCTCAGTCACATTTAGAGATTCTCTTTCCCTTTTACCGCTATCTATTGTTACCTCTTGAGTTCTTACGTTAGGACTCTCACGCCTTTCGTCACTTATTTGATATGTCTGTTTCTTTTCTGGATTATTTTCTTCAAGCGATTTTTTAACATGATATAAGTCCTTGAATTTTATATAGCCGTCGAGGCTTTCAAACAATGCTATTACATCCCTATCAGAAGTGACTCGATGTACATATTCAAGAATATTATTTTTAAAGGCTGGAAACTGCATTTCAGCTATCAAGCTCGCTGCATTACTAAGAAAATTAGCATCTCTGCTACCCCTCTCGATTGCTCTGTTGATATTGTTTGTATCATATGTAGGCGCATGCTTAGTTGAACTAATATCAGTCTTGGAATTATCGTTGGCTTCCATGTCAGTCATTCTCTATATTTTCTCCTTCATTATTATTTCGCAATAACTTTCATAATGGTTACAGAATAATGTAGCAATCTCTGGTAATGACTGCTTTACAACCTTAACCTTATCAAAGTATCACGAAGGTTTTCGCTTTCATACAATTGTCCTTTTATATTTTTCTTATCTTCTTCCGGTACAACTTATATTTTGAAATTCCTTTTCACTAGAACGATAAAAATATCAAATTAAATTCATTATAGAGAAATTTTACATGTTAATTCATAATTTATTAAAATTCTTAAATATTATCTTTTGAATTTATAAGATCATAATTCGTCTACTGATCAGAATATCTACTTGTTTTAGTCATTGGTAAAACCTTTCTAAATGATATCTAATACACTTTGCTAAACTTAACTAACCTATTTATGCAATAAAATATATCTAAACCACAATGTCATCAAAAAATAACTCTGGCAACTCTTCCTCTAACATCAAATGCGATCAATGCGGCATTACGTTCACGACAGAACAAGATAAAGAAGAACATATGAAATTAGAACATAAGGAACATCAAAGACCTACAGGCGTGACTTAGCATGAATTAAGAAAGTTGGCTGTGTTTGAATTT